>NZ_JBQHUL010000006.1:0-113661 GCF_052065235.1 Blautia sp. HCP28S3_G10
TCAAAATCCATTCCAAATCACCTTCGGTGATGGGATTTTGCCCCGTATGTCTCGGGATTTTGCCATATTCATGGCAAAACACCTCGCGGGACATTGCCTGTGAACAGTAACCTGGTATCCTTTTTCAGCTTCGCCTTATACCCCGTCACATACATCTCTGCCAGTTTCTGCACTGCTGTCTCCACATCAAATACTGCACACTGATCTTCTCCTTCTTTGCATACCCTGCCAGCTTTTTCAACCACTTCGCTATAACAGACGCCACTATGTCTGTATTATCACGTTTCTGCCGAATACGTTCTCGGTTTTGCCAGTCAAAAAATCGCCCTCCCCAATGAAAAATCTTCAAAATATAAAAAACAGAGCTGACAATCCCTAACAGACTGACAGCCCGGCTTTCGTTTACACATATTCAAATTCATTATTACCTTATTTTGTCAGAACCCTATAATTTTCTTTCTTATCATAATCTTTATGGATTCCGTCATCTTCGTACAGAGTATAGCTGCTGCCTTCATATCCAAGCATCTTAAGCTTCTCTGTATCAATATCCTTTACGCACTCAGCTGCTTCTGCAACCGGAATACATTTACCGCTTCGAATGAAAAGTGGTACTTCATTGAGGGCAACATCCACATAATGAACTCCTTTTGCAAGGACTTCTTCGAAAATGGTTCCATCCGGCATAAACTTGATGAATTTCATTTCTTCCGGCATGTAAACGTAACGGCCTCTTGCGTTCTGCTCATAAACCGGTGCGATCATGATCTCGTTGCCAAGCATCAATTGGTCTTCAACACGGATTGCCATCTTATCATCCGGATAAACAAATCCAAGCGGCTTAAAGTACATATCGTCATTCAGTGCAGCTTTCATATATTCACTGTAGAGATACGGTACAAGGCGATATCTGGTGTTAATGACACTGCGAAAATCTTCGATGTTTTCGAACTGATAGCATTCCTGTTCTCTTGTTCCTTCTGCTGCATGATCGCGCATCAGAGGTGTAAACACACCGAGTGCAAGGAAACGAAGCAGCAGATCTCTGGTCGTGTCATCACCAAATCCGCCAAGGTCTGCACCTATATACATAAAACCGCACATATTCAGAGATGGGAGCATTTTCAGATTTAAAAGAATGTGTGACCACCAGGATTTATTGTCACCTGTCCAGATTCCGCCGTAACGATGCATTCCGATGTAGGAAGATCTGGAGAACATCAGAAAACGTTTTTCCGGATCAATTCGCTCAAAGGCTTCCCCTGCTGCTCTTGTCATGTTATATCCAAAAAGGTTATGCACTTTGTCGTGACGGATTTTTTTGCCATCAACATTGTGATAAAATCTTCTGTAATCCTCCGGATTGTTAGCAATGTTTATCATCTTTTCCTGCACAGCCCACGGAGGGATCTTACCTTCGGTATCTTTTGCAAATTCTCCGGCAAGTTCTTTTGCCTCTGCAAGTCCTTCTGAAGAATAAAAGATTGCAGGCTCGTTCATGTCATTCCAGAATCCTTCTATTCCCTGATCGATCAGAAAACGATATTTCTCCCCAAACCATTTACGGGCTTCCGGATTCAGCATATCCGGAAAATGGGTATCTCCCGGCCATACAGCCGCAACGAAATTGCTGCCATCTTCTCTTTTACAGAAGTAATTGTTTTTTACACCTTCCTCATAGATCTCGTAGCCTTTTTCCACCTTGACTCCGGCATCAATGATTGGGATCAGGCGAAGTTCCTGGTCTTTCATTTCCTTTACAAATTCAGGGAAATCAGAAAAATTTTTCTTATTGACTGTGAAGTCTTTAAAATCCTGCATATAATCAATATCCATGTAGATCATGTCGATCGGGATATGATTCTTGCGATAACCTTTTGCCACCGTACGGAAGTCTTCCTTTGTTGTATAACCCCAGCGGCTCTGTCCAAAACCAAAGGCAAACTTTGGCGGAATGTAGCTGCGGCCAATCACATGGCGGAACTGCTTTACGATATCATAAGCATTTTCTCCTTCGATCACATAGATATCCAGATCAGCATTTTCGCAGGATACTTTAAGAGTATCCATTCTGGTATAACCAATATCAAAGGTCAGTTTTGACGGATAGTCAAAAAACAGTCCAAAAGTAGTCTTGCCGCTCACTATAATAAAATTGTGAGCTCCATACAGAGAACGCTTGTCCTCTGTATGAATTGCATCATCTGCACAATTGCTGATATAGCAGTAACCTCTCTTATTGATTCCACGATTGGATTCGCCCAGGCCATAGACAATGTCATCTTCGCCCATGATATAGGTAAATGCAAATCCCTCATTCTGGCTGATCTCTCCATATGGAAAAGCGCCCTCAGTTGTTTCGATTTTTTCGGTCAGTGCCTCCGTATCAAACGGCGCTCCATATCTGTATTTTCTAATCATCTTTGTGTTACCTCTTATTTTTTATAAAGTACAAATGCTTCATATGGTTTCAAAACAATTTTACCTTCAAATACAGTTCTGTCAAGATTTGTGATCAGACATTCTGATTCTTTGAATTCTCCCGGAATTTCCAACTCTGCATTTTTGTCACTGAAATTGCAGACTGTCAGAAGTTTTTCCTGATCCAGTTTTCTTGTGTAAACAAAAATCTGCTCGTCGTCACGGTAGAGCGGTTCAAACTCACCATAAACGATGATGTCTTTTTCTTTACGCAGGCTGATCAGTTTCTGATAGTAATGGAAAATAGAGTTCGGATCTTTGAGCTGCTGCGCCGCATTGATCTCTTTATAGTTCGGGTTTACTTTGATCCAGGACTCGCCATCTGTAAATCCGGCCTGTTCTGAATCATCCCACTGCATCGGGGTTCTCGCATTGTCACGGCTTCTCAGCATCAGACATTTCATCATGTATTCCGGAGTCATAAGTCCTGATTCCGTAAGCTCTGTAAAGAAATTGATACTCTCAATATCACGATAGTCTTCCAGTTTGTCGAAGTAGACATTTGTCATGCCAAGTTCTTCGCCCTGATATACATATGGTGTTCCCTGCATCATATGAAGACAGGTTGCAAGCATTTTTGCAGAGGTTTCCCTGTATGCCGGATTGTCATTTCCAAATCGGCTGACACTTCTCGGCTGGTCATGATTTCCAAGAAACAGGCTGTTCCATGCTTTACCCTGAAGTTCTTCCTGCCATTTGATCATAGTAAGTTTGAACTCTTTGAAATCATATTTTTCAGTTGTCCACTTTCCATAATCGCCGCTTCCATTCTCAACATGTTCAAACTGGAATACCATATTCAGTTCATTTCTGGATTCACCTGCATATTTCTGTGCCTCTTCAATTGTAACTCCTGAGGTTTCACCAACAGTCATAATGTCATATTTTGAAAGAACTTCTCTGTTCATTTCCTGAAGAAATTCATGAATCCTTGGGCCATGTACGCAATATGGTCCAAAGTCACCATAAAGGCCGTTGTTCATTTCTCCGTCCGGGAATGACTGGTCTTTGGAGATCATACTGATAACATCCATACGGAAACCGTCGATTCCTTTTTCACACCAGAATGTCATCATATCATAAACTTCCTGGCGTACTTTCTCGTTTTCCCAGTTAAGATCCAGCTGTTTCTTTGAGAACAGATGCAGGTAATACATCTGGGTCTGAGGATCATATTCCCACGCAGAACCGCCGAACGCTCCACCCCAGTTATTTGGTTCTTTTCCGTTTACCGGATCTTTCCAGATATAATAATCTCGATATGGATTATCTTTTGATTTTCGGCTTTCAACAAACCAGTTATGTTCATCAGATGTATGGTTGACTACGAGATCCATCAGAATTCTGATATCTCTTTTATGAGCTTCTGACAAAAGTTCTTCGTAGTCCTCCATAGTTCCATATTCTTTATAAATTCTGCGGTAATCAGAAATATCATAACCATTATCATCCTGAGGAGATTCCAGTATCGGAGATATCCATAACACATTTACGCCAAGCTCTTTGAGATAATCGAGTTTCTGTATGATTCCTCTGATATCCCCAATGCCATCTCCGTTACTGTCTTTAAAGCTTTTAGGATATATCTGATATACCACACTTTCTTTCCACCATTTTTTTTCCATGTTATTAATCTCCTGTTTTGTAACTGTTCAGTACCCTCACAGTTACGAGTCAAAACGCATTCCTAATCACCTTCGGTGATGGCATTTTGCCTTGTATGTCTCGGGATTTTGGCAAAAAACATGCCAAAACACCTCGCGGGATACTACCTTCTGAATAGTTACCCTGTTTTTTATTATTATCTATCGATACCTGTGAATTACTCCGCTGCTGCACTGCTCCCGTAATCTACATTCTTACTTGACTGCTCCGGCAACAACACCATTCATGATCCATTTCTGGCAGAAAAGATATACAAGCAGTACAGGAATAAGTACCAGCAGATAAGAAGCAAATGCCAGGTTATAATCTACAAAGAACTGTTTTTTGAATACATACTGTGCAAGCTGTAAAGTCTGCTGACTCTCATCACTTAATAATACCAATGGCATGGTAAAGTCATTCCAGGTCCGCATATTGGTATTTCCATTTATGACATTTGATACGGTGGTACGGCTGACACCAGCCATTTCGGCAATATCCTGAAGACGAATCATCTGTTATCCAGCTCCTTTTATATCTTATGTATTTTCTCAGAGATACTACGATATCAGTATAAGATCCTGATGGAATTCTGACAAGAAGATTCTGGACTTCCATTCCTGTTTTCTATGGTTACTTCTGCATAGACTCTCTTTATATTCTATTCCGACCATTTTGCAGAATGCAGGATTGTCTCTGCTGTAGGATTGTCTTTCAGATTTTCGCCCATGAGGAATGCCATTTCCAAAGTCATTCCATCCTGCCCCATAAATACGGTACCGTAAGTGTCCTCATCTTTCGTATAAAATATAGTCTGGATCTGATTAATATCTGCTTCTTTTTCGTAGGTGTATCCATGTTTTTCCAGCTGATCCACCAGAACATCTCTCATTGTCATATTTTTTTCTTCCAGATCAGCCTTTATTTCTTCCTCTGTCATTTCTTCTGAAAGATCTTTGGAAACTACAATGTAGATCAGACTGGAATCTTCTGCGGAAGCCACATAATCTGTCCCATTTGCCCTGTCCTCTTCATCAAGTTCCATCACATTCCAGTCGGAAGGAAGATATGCCCTGAATCCCCCTTTCATATCCACCCATGTTCCCTCATAACCTGCCTGACTTTCGTCAAACTGATAACTCTCCCATGCGCGGTCAGCCTTCTCACCTGTTCCAAGCATTCTGGCATTTTCTTTTACAAAATCAATCTCAGAATTCATCTGCTGAAACTCTTCTGCTATGGTGCTGTCATCCATATATGCCTGCACATCTGTTGGAAAGATCATAAAATAATTCATTGCTGATTCATCGCTGAAACCAATATAGGAAAATCCGGCAGTTCTGCAAAATCATCATTTACAGAACAGGACAGGGTAAATAACTTTCCTCCATCTGTGCCATTTGATGCCATCCATTTTTCTCTGCTTGCCTTATGATAAAAGGTAGCATTATTGCCATTAATCTCAATATCAAATTTTCCCTTCCAGTCGGCCGGCAGTGTAATTTCCATCTCTTTAAAATAATAGATCAATGAACCATCAACCAGCTCGTTATCTGTAAACTCCATATATTCACTGCCATCTGCTGCTCCGTAAACAGACGATGCCATCAGCATGATTCCCATACCTGCTGCAGCCATTATTCTTTTCCATGCGTTCATATGCTTTCCTCCCATATCACAGTTGAGGATTTTGGACCCCAACATCATTTTATTTCAGTATAAATGATTATGCCTGCAGACGCACAAAATTGCCACACCTGTCAATGACAGATATGGCAATTTTACACTCAGTCTGAATTTTTTCTGCTTTAATTATAATTTCAGGCAATTGTGATGATACGACCAGGTTCCGCTGAAGTTCTGTGTGAAACAGAAATGACTGTACGGTCTTTTGCCACTCTTTTCAGAGCCTGAAGAACTTCTTTTTCTGTTTCTGCATCCAGATTCACTGTTATCTCGTCGAAAAGAAGCATCTGCGGTTCTGTCACTGCCGCTCTTGCAATAGAAAGAAGCTGCCATTGTCCCTGTGAAAAAATTTCAGGTGTGCAATAAGTGTCATAACCATTTTCAAGGCTTTCTATTGCTTCATTATTTTATCTTCTCAAGCAGCGGACCTGTAAAGTGTTTATTAAAGAAATGGATTACAGGTCCCAGTCCGAAAGCTGTCACCAATGTTCCGATTCCGATGATTCCGCCTGCCAGATAGCATACCAGTGCACAGAATGCATCATTGGAAATTCTATGCCAGAAATATGGAATTTTCGGCCATTTTTCTGACATGATCAGTGACAGGCTGTCATATGGCGCAACGCCTTCGTCCGGCATCTGGTACATAGATAATCCCAGGCAGCAGATCACTACGCCTATGCACAGAACGATCAGTCTCTGTACCATGGTTGTCGGTTCCAGTGAAAGTGTATCTGTAAATATATTATAGAAAAATGTACATATATAACCTAAGAATACTGCGTTAACAACAGTACCAAGTCCGATGAAATGTCTTCCAAATGCTATTTCGATGATCAGAAATACAAGATTCAGAAGTACCTGAAAGTTTCCATATGCAATGCCGATCTTCGCAGCTACCGCCATGTTCATCCCACTGAACGGATCGTTTCCAAGTCCAGATAGCTTGAAGACAGCCACTCCCATACCTGCAAGAATATTCCCGATACACATGACCAGTACATATTTCCAGTTAATGTTTTTTAAATATTGCGTCACTATCTAAAACCCCCGTAATGTTTATTTGGTTTCTATTCTACCATAACCGTCTGTCTTGCATCCACTCCATTGTTCTGCTTCCTTTAATTTTTCTGTTTCCTTTCCATAAGCATTCCCAGATACGATGTTCTGACCGTATCTTTCATACTGCAGCCCAGTGTTTCCAGAATATCACTGATCTGTTCCAGACACTGCTCCCGTTGTTCTTCATCTTCTGTGAGTATTTCCAGTTCAAGAAAATCGCCGAGACCTGCGACCTGATCCAGGCAGGCGGTTATATTTCCCAGTGCAAGATATTTCCTTGTTTTGCTCACTGCTGCCACCGAATAAAATCCCAGACTGCACAGAATATTTTTCAGGATTTCTCCATCTTCCACTTCTGTTTCCAGCTCCATTCTCGACATGGAAACAGAATCCATCTTCGGTCCTTTGAAATTAATCTGCGCCTTTTTCTCACCTGATGTGCGGTCCAAACTTCTGCGTATCCTTAATGCCTCATCACGCTCTTTAATATCACGGAATTCACTGTTAAAATAAATATCCTCTTCCTGTAATTCTTTTTGAAATGTAAATCCCAGATCTTTAAGTATATCTGATACTTCCTGCCTGTTTTTCACCGGAAGTTTGATCTCTATCTCAAACTGTCCCATTTTTCTTTCTCTCCAGCGCAAACTGCATCTTATTGTCCCAGTACTTTATAACTTTTCCTTTTGCTCCCCAGAATTCTTCCAGCACCTGATACATCTCCTCATAATGGCCTTCACAGGCACAGTTGCCAAGTGGCTCGATCCAGAGTGTCTGACCACTTCCACCGCAGCCATCCCTCAGATGAACTTTAAAATTCAGACTTTTATCCTCCAGTATTCCGTTTATTTCTATAATATCATTAAAAGAAATTTCATCCATAAAATCAGCCTCCGTTTATATTCTCATACAGACTATTGTCTGTACCAGGTAACTATTTCTTACTATTATAAATATTTCATCATTGTTGGAACAAGAATGTTCATATCAACAGGCTTTGCAACATGCGCATTCATTCCAACAGAAAGAACCTTTTGTGTATCTTCTGCGAAAGCATTGGCAGTCATCGCAATAATTGGGATCCTGGCTTTTTTCCTATCCTTCATCTTCCGGATAGACAATGTAGCGTCATATCCATTCATAACCGGCATCTGGATATCCATAAGGATCAGCTTGTAATAATCAGCATCGGCTTTTTCAATCATATCAATGCATACAACACCGTCATTCGCAGTCTCAACAATACATCCTTCTTCTGTCAATAGTTCCGTTGCAATTTCAGTGTTGATCTCATTATCTTCGACCAATAAAATCCGAACACCGTTCAGGCAGTTTTTGTTGCACAGATTAGTATTTTTCTTCACCAGAGAATCATTTTCTGACGCTTTTCTGCAAGGAACAGTTACTGTAAATGTGGAACCCTCACCCTGCTTGCTTTTCACTTCTATTGTGCCATCCATAAGCTCTACAAGCTTTTTTGTAATGCCCATTCCAATACCACTGCCATCAATATGACTTAATGTAGTGTTACGTTCTCTTTCAAAAGTATCAAAAACACGCTTTTGGAATTCTTCAGACATACCAATTCCATTATCGGTAATGGTAATGATCATATTGCACCAGTCTTCTTTTTCACAGGATTTCTGTACAACATTACACGATATCCTGCCTCCTGTATTTGTATACTTTATTGCATTGCTTATAATATTAAGACAGACTTCTGACAGGTGCGGTGCATCCATATATACATACGGATACATAATCTGTTCTGTCAGAGAGAGTATCTGATTTTTACTTTCTGCCTGTTGCTGGAACATAATGATACAATTTTCAAAGCTTTCATGGACATTCGAAACAGTGTATTCTATTTCGACCTTATTATTCTCAATTCTTGCAAGATTCAGAACATTACCGAGCATCGACAAAAGTTCTTTTCCGCATATTTGAATTTTCTCAAGATATCTGCCAAGTTTATCTGTTTCCTGCAAATGTCTGGACGCCAGTTCTGCATAACCAATGACTGCATTCATAGGAGTTCTGATATCATGAGACATATTGAACAGAAATGATGATTTTGCCTTATTTGCACATTCTGCTTTTAATTTAGCTTCCCGCAATTCTTCCTCTTGTTTTAATTCCCGCAATTTTTCATCTGTCACATCCCGATTTGCAATCAATACTGAAGTAACATTTCCATTTTTATCATAACTCTGAGGAACAATCATGGAAAGAAACCATGATCCATTCTTCTTTTTGAATTCAGAAGACATAGATTCTTTATTATGAAGACGTGCTGCCATGGTTTGTATATCAAAAAAATCTTTATATTTCTGTACAAACGGTTCCGCTATAATACCTTCGATAATCTCAAACTGAGGATCCCAATCTGCAGTATTGTCTTTAATATCCATAACCATTTTTCGAGATTTTTTGATAAGTTCGATCTTCTTTGTTTTTAAGTTCAGCCTTGAGATGTGATAATAGGCAGTGCCTAATGCATAAAGGGCCTGCCGAGTTTTTTTGACCTGTTTTCCCAATGTAACAGGAAACTCTTCACCGTCCATCTGCTCCAAATCTGGTGTTGACTGATGCAGATGCTGAACCAGCCATTTCCCATTCGTCCACCTATAGATAATCGTAAATCTTGTCTCCATTTTAAAACAGATTGAACCATCTTTAAACAGCCCAACAAAATCTGCTGTACCATGTGCAAGAACATGGTCACCATCAAGTCTTTCTTCTTCCTGATGTAAATTTTGTACTTTAATCCTGATTTTATCTCTTCGTTCTACATCAAATTTAAATGATTCTAAAAACTCATGTAGATTCGTGAATAACTCATGTTTCCCAGTTCCAATCAGACTAATATTTTCATCAAAATAATTCTCTATACCAAAATCATTTACTGATTCAGCATTAATATATATTTTAAAAAGCTGCTCTGTAAGTTTTTTGAAATCATCCATATGCTTTCCCCCCTTCTACAGCATACTTTTAATCTCATTGATCACACTTTCCCCCGTCAATGGTTTTGAAATATGTTTATTCATTCCTGCTTTTTTGCTGCGCTCCACATCATCCTGAAAAGCATTTGCAGACATGGCTACAATAGGGATAAGTTTGGCATCATAACGATCCATTGCTCGAATCTGTCTTGTTGCTTCCAGGCCATCCATAACCGGCATCATGATATCCATTAATATCAACTCATATTCTCCCGGCTTTGACCGGGCAAAAATATCCACTGCCTCTTTTCCATTCCATGCACAGCTAACCTGCATATTCTCATTTTCCAATATAAATTGTGTAATTTCCATGTTCAATTCATTATCTTCAACAAGAAGTACTCTTTTCCCTTTCAGCGAAACATTCTCATCGGATAATTCTGACATTTTTAATTCCATATCTGCAGCAATGTGAAACGGCAATGTGATCACAAATGAAGTTCCTTCATCAACTTTACTGGTAAAACAAATCTTTCCTCCCATCATCGTTACTAACTGGCTGACAATAGTCATTCCCAGGCCAGTTCCCATACTGGCTTTCTGTTCCAGTCTGTTCTCCTGTGTAAAAGGTTCAAACAGATGCTTCTGAAACTCTTCGCTCATCCCAATTCCATTATCTGTACAGGTAAATTCAAATACTGCGGTCCGGTCATCTGAACTGATTTCCTGGCAGCCAACAATAATCTTACCGCCCACATGATTATAATTTACTGCATTACTTCCTATATTCTGCAGAATCTGCTGAAGATGAAGAGGACTTCCGACCAGTTGATCATGTATGATATTGACAGTTCCCAGGTTCAGTAAAATTCCCTTTTCACGTCCCTGCATCTCAACAATACCTTTTGATTCCCTCAGCACCTTGCGTAAATCGAAAGTTTTTTCTTCCAGCTGCAATGTTCCGGATTCCATTTTATTCATATCAAGGATATCATTCACAAGATTCAGAAGAAATCCAGATGCTGTCAATACCTTATCTCTGCACTCCTGCTGTTTTTGCAGATCTCCTGGAAAATGGTTTGCAATCTGCGTAATTCCACGGATTCCATTGATTGGCGTTCGGATATCATGACTCATGCGTCTGAGAAAATCAGTTTTTGAAACATTCGCTTTTTTCGCTTCCTGGGCAGTTCTTTTCAACTCTTCCTGATATTCGAACTCCTGCTTTTTTTCCGCAGTAATGTCACGTGCTACATAAAGCACCTCCGTGACAGTTCCGTTTGCATCACGCTGCTTAACAATGAATCGTCCCATATGCCAGTGCCCGTCTGCGGCAAGATATTCTCTCGCAATCGTATCTTCCTGCTGCAGCCTGTCTGACAGAGTTGTAACATCCAAAAACTCCCGCATGGATTTCTGATTTTCTCTGGAAACAACACTTTTCCGTGCGGTACGAAATGCTTCTGAAGCACATCCATGACTACCTGTTAATTGATGCATCACCTCGCCCCCGACAACTTCTTCAAAACTGTCTGTTCGTAGATCCATAGAATAAATCGTCCAGTAAATCTTTGAAATTGCGGATATAACCGCATTGCTTGCCTGTGCATCTTTCAGTGATTTTTTCAGAGTAACATTTTCAGAAACATCAAGAAATGTGGTTAATATTGTTTTTTTTCCGTCTGATGTATAAAAGATTTCCGTCTTTGCAATCGACGGTGTCAGATTTCCCTTTCTGTCAGGGATTATGCATTCATAAGAAACGGCTCCATCATGTTCTCGCATATCCATCAGTTTCTCAATTACATTCTGATTCACATAGGACACAGCCCCTATGAGTCTGCCCAGATTTTCCTGTGCTTCTTCAAATGTCTCCACCCCATAGATACGCATAGCTTCTGCATTCATATGGACAATCTCATGCCCTGGCAAGGTATAGGATAGTACTCCAACACTTATCGTATCCAGAAGTTCTTTATAATAAAAAATCTGATTTTTGTTTTCATCCTTTAATTGCTGGTTCTGTTTCAGCAAGCGGTTCTCCAGAAGTTTTTCTTTTCCAAAATGAACAATATCTTCTGCTTCCTGATGATAGCCTACAAGCCTGATCATGTTATCTGGAGATGGAACTCTCCTGCCTGTACAGCGTATATAAATGACTCCTTTTAAAGGATGCATATAACGGTAAATCGCTTCTGATTCATGACTTTTCAGCTCTTCTATGTAATCCCGGAAGCACTCCCTCTCCTGCGGATAAATATGTTCTGCCACATACTCCATACATTTTTCCGGAGACATATCTTCTGTAATTCCAAACAGTTTATTTGTGTTTTCATCCGTATACAGTCTTGTCTTTTTTCCTTTTTCAGACTCTACTTTCCAAAATCCGGATTTTCCTGCCTGGAAATATGCCTGTATATCCTCATCGTTTAACTTTTTCATAAACCTGTCCTTCTTGCATAATATCTTTAGATACACAAATACATATATCTTAAATCTATCTCCATAATGCGAGTACTATTAGTACTATTCTTCTTTGTCAGCTTTTATCGCCCAGCGCATTTTTGTAGATCTGGCTCTTCCGTTCTGTGCACACTCCTGTGCAGAAGGACGGATCACATCTCTTGAATAATCGGAATAAATCCCTGCTTTGTATCCTGCTTTCAGAGCTTTTTTTACCAGTTTATCTTCACCTGAATGAAACGTAAGGATAGCTACACGTCCGCCCGGTTTCAGTGCACCCGGCAGTTTTTCCATGAATTCATAAAGGACTTCAAACTCCCGGTTCACATCAATACGGAGTGCCTGAAAAACTCTCTGACATGTTTTTCTGACTGTATCTTTCTTCTCTTTTTCAGGTAAAAAATCCAGTGTTTTCTCAATGATCTCACGTAATTTTGTTGTGGTATCCACACGGTTTCCTTTACGGATCTCGTCTGTAATTGCCTTTGCAATTTCTTCACAGTAAGGCTCATCTGAATTTTCATAAAGCATTCCGGCAAGCTCGTTTCTTGATATCTTGTCCAGTCTTTCTGCCGCGCTGATACCTTTTTCCTGATTCAGTCTTAAATCCAGCGGTCCGTCCGCACGGAAAGAAAATCCACGTTTCGGATTATCGATCTGCATGGAAGAAACGCCAAGGTCAGCCAGGATAAAGTCAAATCCTCCGGCCTCTTTTGCGACTTCATCAATGGTACAGAAATTCTGAAGTTTTATTGTAAGTATCTCCTCGCCAAATCCCTGATCTGCCAATCGTTTACGGGTTTTTGCCGACTCCTCCGGGTCAACATCTGTAGCATACATGTGACCTTCACCATGAAGACATTCCATCATAGCTTTTGTATGTCCGCCGTATCCAAGGGTTGCATCAAAACCTGTTTCACCCGGCTGAATTTTCAGAAAATCAAGGATTTCCTTTACCATAATGGAAATGTGCATTCCTGCAGGTGTATTTCCTTTACTTATTACATGTTCAATCGTATCCTGATACTTTTCCGGATTCAGCTCTTTATATTTTTCTTCAAATTTACGCGGATATTTTCCTTTATATCTTACACGTCGTTTGTGTGGTGTCTGATTTTCCTGATCCATGTTACTCTCCCTGTCTCCATATTATTTATATTATTTTTTCCAAATCTTTCCATAATTGTTGCTGTTTACTCCGTTCACTGCAACTCATAATTCTTTACTGATTATAATAACATGCCATTTTCTTTATCTCAACCAGAATTCTTGTGAACTTTGACGTCTAATATAAGATCCGGTATTTTCACTTCTTATTTGATAACCAATATTTTTCGCAACTGTCCCCTTAATTTTTCCATAAATTGTATCTTTATCAATGTACAGTTCTGTTGTAAAGTATACCCAATCCAAATCATATCGTAACTATTCAGTACCCTGAGTAGTTACACAATATCAATTAGAGAGGTTTCGTAATAAACCTCCCAGGAAAGGAACTATTATCATGGCAAACACAAATGTACAGACAGCACCAGCTAACAACGAGGCTTCTTCCTCTGTTCAGTTTCTTACTGTAACAGCTATTTTTGTAGCACTTACCTATATTTTTACAGCATTTATTAATGTACGTCTTCCAATTGCGGCAAACGGCGGACTGATCCACCTCGGAAATGTACCGCTCTTTATCGGCGCTATTCTTTTTGGAAAGAAAACCGGAGCCATTGCAGGCGGTGTAGGAATGGGGCTTTTTGACCTTCTCTCCGGCTGGACTTTATGGGCGCCATTTACTTTTGTAATTGTTGGCATCATGGGATTTGTTGTAGGAAAACTTACAGAAGATGAAAAACATCAGAATTTCAAATGGTATGTAATTGCTATTGCAGCTGCATGCGTGATCAAAGTTGTTGGTTATTACATTGCTGAGATTGTTATTTATGGAAACTTTTTCTCACCGGCTGCTTCTATTCCTGGAAACCTGGTACAGATTGGTGTTGCAGCAGTGATCGTTCTCATCGTCATTGCTCCATTAAATATCGCAGCTAAGAAAACAGGATTAAAAAGATAAATAAAAAGGATCTGATTATATGTATAAGATTATGACACCAGGGCCTACACAGGTAGCTGAAAATGTGCGTCTGGCACGCAGCATGGAATGTACAAACCCTGATCTTGATGTAGATTTTGTAGAATTTTATAAAGAAACATGTGAAAAAATCAGCAGTCTCCTTCATACCACAAATGAAACACTGATTCTTGGGGGCGAAGGTATTCTCGGTCTTGAAGCAGCATGTGCTTCCATGACAGAATCAGGTGACAGAGTCCTTGTTCTGGATAACGGAATTTACGGAAAAGGATTCGCAGATTTTGTTTCCATGTACGGTGGATGTCCGGAACTTTATTCAAAAGATTACCGTGAGACACTGAATGTTGATGAACTGGAAGAATTTCTGAAAGAACATCATGATTACAAATATGCAACTGTTGTTCACGGTGATACTCCAAGCGGCATGCTGAATGATGTATCCCGAATCTGCCCGCTCCTTAAAAAATATGGAATCATGACTGTCGTAGATTCTGTATCCGCATCTTTCGGAGAACCTATGCGAATTGACGACTGGCAGATTGACATCATGTGCGGCGGTTCCCAGAAAGTTGTTTCCGCACCTCCAGGACTGACCTTTGTAGTCATCAGCGATGATGCAAAAAAATCCATGGCAGACCGTAAAACCCCGATTGCTTCTTTCTATGCAAACCTGACCACTTTTTCTCATTATTATGAAGAAAAATGGTTCCCGTATACAATGCCGATCAGTGATATTTACGGACTGAGAGCTGCCATTGACAATATTGCAGCTGATCCGGACATTCTGGACAGACATGAGAAAATCGCCGAAGCCTCACGTAAGGCAGTCACAGGCGCAGGTCTTAACCTGTATCTGAAAAGCGGGTTTTCCAGCACTGTAACTGTATTTGAAGTGCCCGAAGGAACTACTGCTAAGGCAATCCTGGACACTGTTAAGAAAGACTACAATATCCTGCTGGCAGGTTCCTTTGATATTCTTGCGGGCAAAGTGATCCGCATCGGTCATATGGGTAACAATGCAGAATTCCATAATGTCCGCGAAGTATTTGCTGCCCTTGACGGAACCATGAAAAAACTTCATATTTCGCTTAAAGCCAGCATGGAAGAAATCTTCTGTTCTGAAATGAACAGATAATCCTGTTCTCTCATATTTTATTCCCAAAAGAACCGCTGCCTGTCGTTTCTGACAATGGCAACGGTTCTTTTTAATGCCTTAGTATACAAGAGAAATTGCCGATGCCAAGTTCTCTGTATCAGATAAAATATTCGATTACTTCTTCAGGAACTGTCTTCGTCTTATCATTAAACACAAGAACTGCTTCCCTTTCATCTGTTGGTCCAAGTGCATAGACCCCTTTTTCATCTTCCTGGTTAAAATACTGAAAAGGAACAATACGGTTATATTCCTTGGGATGATCTTCTGTCAAAATAATGTCTTTCTGCTCAAATGGTTTGTCCCAGTAATATGGATCAAACATCAATACTTTTCCATCTCTAATCCCCGTAATAAGTACATAATGTTCTTCCTCCAGATAAAGACGGACAACAGCAACTCCACCATGATTCAGTGCATGGTTGATACGGCTTTCCTCACTTATATATACACTGCTTCCGGACAGATATTCACTGCTTACAGGCATAATACCAAGTTCACCGTATTCATTCAGCCAGTTACATAGAAACATCATGGCGGCCCTGGATGTTCCCCGTTTACCTGGTATTCCGTCTTTACTGTGGCAATCCAGACAATACAGCATGATATTTCGGATTGCTTCCGGCGGAATCTCCTCCCGCTCAAAAAGACAGGCAAGTGCATTCAGCATGGAGGTCGGACCACAGTCATATTCGGATAGCTGATAATGTAATGGATTTTTCATTCCTCTGCCCCTCTCAGATATATTTCAGTTCCCGGAGGGCATGATAGATTCCGTCCTCATCATTGCTTCGAGCATGTTCCGGAAATTTTTTCAGCAATTCCTCTGGTGCGTTTGCCATGATAAATCCATGACCTGCTGCTTCCAGCATTTCCACATCATTATAATTATCGCCAAAAGCTGCCGTATTCTCAACTGGAACATCCCAGAGATTGCACAGCACTTTTACTGCATCTGACTTTGCCACACCTGCTTTCATGATCTCCAGAAGTGTACTGGAAGACTTCATTATGGAATATTGTGGAAAAATTTTTTTCAGCTGTTCCTCCACAGCCCATATTGTACCTGGCTTACACATACAGAAAATCTTGTGCACTTCATCACCTTCAATATCCTCAATGCTTCCTTCCTGTGCCTGCGTTTTTACTATGCCTTCTTCTGTAACTACATCCTGATGTGCTCTATCAGGAGTGATCCACTGATCATAGGAAAAAACATTCCAGGTCACCGGAAGCCGACTGTTTTCAATGTAACGAACGATCTTCACAGCTTCAGAAACAGGCATTCCTTCATGATAAAGTACTTTACCATCTGTATCCATGATCAATGCGCCACTATATGAAACGATTGGACATCTGAAATCATATTCCTTAAGGATTGAATAAATTCCCGAAGGACTTCTCGCTGATACGATCACAAACGGTATGTCCTGCTCCTCCAGCCTCCTTATTGCCTCTCTGTTCAAAGCTGTAAGTTTATGTTCGGAATTTAAAAGAGTTCCGTCCACATCACTGAAAACAATTTTTTTCATAACTTTCTCCTCATTTGCTGCTTATTCATCTGATATGTTTTTTTCTCTCTGACGCACAATCTCTATAATCTGTTTTTTATCTTCCGCTGCCAGAATTCCTGTCAGGAACTTTCTGTCCTGCAGCAGACGTACAATCTGCATGAGCCGATCAAGATGTTTCTCTTTTCCCGCTACAGTAAACATTATGATGATCTTAACCGGGATCCGGCAGCTTTCTTCCCCCATTGCACCAAATTCAACAGGCTCTTTAAGAATTGCCAGTGCAACACCTTCTTTTTTCACATGGTGTGCTTCCGTATGGGGAATTGCAACACCGATTCCATCAACATCAAGTCCTGTCGGAAAATCTTTTTCTCTTTCCCATACTGCGACAGGAAAATCTTCCAACACATATCCTTCCTGAAGCATGACATTTCCCATGATTTCAAGAGCTTCTTTATTGTCGGAAACCTGCAGAGCCCGAAAAATAAGACTTTCTTTCATATCTTCCCAGATCATATATTATCACCTTTCCTATAATTAAACAATTTCATATTCTTCTATGTATTCAAGTATTTTTTCCGGATCGTCCATAAATTCACATAATTTCAGATTTGATTCAGCCATAAATTTTTCATCTGCAGTATGTCGAAGCAAAACCTCCATACCATCATAATAGCCGTTAATATTATAGAGAACAATTGGCCTGTCCAGTCTGTGGAGGCTTTTCAGGGTAAGGATTTCAAAAAATTCCTCATAAGTTCCGATTCCACCGGGTGTTACGATCGTTGCCTCTGAACGTTCCTCCAGGAGTTTTTTACGCTCACGCATAGTTTCCGTAAAAATAAATTCCGTGCAGTTCTGATAAAGAACTCCCGGTTTGTCAAAAAATCGTGGTGCTATACCAAGTATATATCCTTTTTCCGAGTCCACACCTCTTGCGGCAGCTCCCATCATACCTGTTGCTCCACCCCCGAATACAAGGCCATGTCCTCTTTTTGCCATCAGTTTCCCAAGTTCTTCTGTCTTATCATAATAAATCTGTTCCAGTTCTGCACTGGAAGCTCCGTAAATGCATATGTTCATAATAATCTTCCCCATTCTTTTGCTGTCTGTATTTTAACTGTGACCCGATATTCTTTTCATCAACTATTCGAGTCCTGCAAAAAATAATTCATAAAAATCATCTTCACCTTCCAGCATAGGCGAGTTTTCGCCGCCGCCATTTGTGCTTCTTCTCATGGTAGCATAAAATTCTTCACCTGCGGTGATCAGATCCATATCATAGATGTCATATCCCAGTTCCCTGCATTTCCGGCAGAATGCATTGAGTGGCTGTGGATCTTTTCTTGTCTTAAGAAGTTCTGCCCGAAGTGCCGGATCACGGCGTGCTTTTTGTTTCAGTTCATCTAACATTTCCGCAATTCCCACGATATCTCCTCCATCTATTACAAAAACGCAGACATACACCAATGTATATGTCTGCACATCTTTTTTAACTTTGTGGTGTTGTCTGAATATAGGATACCACATCTTCCTTATAAAGTTCAAGAAGAGTATCCTTTTTTGCACTGATTGCAAAACCGTGAATCTTCAGACCTTTTTTTTCTACATAATCGATCATTTTCTGGTATTTTTCCGGAAAATCCGAATCCTGATTCATCAGGGAAAGAATTTCGTCATTATCCCGGATATAGGACAGCATACTAACAAAATGTTTCTGCATGGTTTTCTCATCATTCTCAGCTGTGTCTTTCCAGATATCCTTACTGTCAAGAAGGGAAAGATAAGGATATTTTTCCCTGTCCCAGCTCATAGATGATCCGGAGGGGTACGGTGAAAATCCGATATTTGGTTCTGTACAGTAACCACCTTCCTCTTCTGTGTGAACTGCACACCAGAAAGATCCCCATTCCAGCTCTTTTTTCTCCGAAAGATCATCAAACCACTGAATAAAGTCTTTGTAATCCATGATTCTATTTATTGAAACATATGCTGTATACCAGTCATTGTCGTTATATTTTTCTATCTCTTCTTTCGAATACTTAATTGATTCCAGCTTCCGTGCTTCCGTATCTATTTTTTTCTCATCTCCATTCTCATCTACCTCCCAGGCTTCCCATGCCTGTTCATCACCTGGAAGATAAAACTGAAAAGAAGGACGGCTCAGTACATTGTTATCATATAAGGTCAATTTTCCTCTTACAAGACGTCCGCTTACAGATGTAAACTTCCCGGTTACAGTAAAAGACTGAGGAATCAGAATATCGTATTCTCCATATCCTCTGGAAACAGCATTTACCTGTTCCCTGTAATTTCCCGGAAGAAAAAGTTCTGAGTAAACAGCCATATCAAGACTCATTCTTGTGGTAGTCATATCTTTGTCTTTTCCCACGACCTCATTCGGATCGTAATATAATTTCGATACTGCTTTTGGAAGAACAAATACTGCACAAAGTACGATTACAAGAATTGTGACACCAACTGCCATTCCCATTTTAATAAAAGCTCTGCGGATAGAACGGTTGATTTCTTTTATAAACCTGCTGTTAAAATCTTCCTGAGCTTTTTTTTCATTTTCAGTATGCGTTTTCTGCGGCTTTTCTTCTCTCTCTGACATGTTATCCATATCTGCTTCTGCCCCATCACCCAGATCTTCCAGTTCCGGAACCGGCCCTTCCTCATAAAGATATTCACTGATTGCATCCTGTTTTTCTATATCTGCTTCGACCTGTTTTTTCTTTGATTCTTCAAGTTTCCCCTGTTTGTATAATTTCAGGATTTCTCTGTAAGTCATTTTGTATCCTCCCTTCCGGCTGATTTTTTCTGAAACTCTTCCATGTTTTTTTTCAGTTCTTTTTTCGCTCTGTATGCAAGTACCCTTACATTCTCAGGTGTGATATGCAGGACTGCCGCAATTTCTTTCTGAGACATTCCACTGAAATACTGCATCAGAATAATTTCCTGTTTCTTCTGTTCCAGTTTTCGGATTGCTCTGTAAAGCTCCCTTCGTTTTTCTTCCTCCAGTATTTTTTCCAGAAGATCTTTATCTGTTTGTTTTTCTGAAAGATATTCCTGTTCTCCCATCAGAATCTCCCTGGATTTCTTTTTTCTCTGATTATAGAACAGATTCCGTGCTACCATATAAAGCCATGCCCGCATATTCGTATGACCGCCTGGCAGTGCCAGAAGTGCTTTCAGGAATGTTTCATGAAGCAGGTCTTCCGCCTGCTGCCTTTCGCCACAGAGGGAATACAGATATAAATACAGTTCTTTCTGATAGATGCTGTAAAGTCTCAGCAAGATTTCATTATCCATATGTACTCCCCCCTTCCCTTTTCACTATTCAAGAATGCCTCTGCATTCTTGCTGCGAGATGCGCGTCATGCAACGCATGACATACTTCTTCTGCGCATCTCTGCAATCCTGCCGGAGGCTATATCAGATGAGGGATTGACTCCCACCACTGATACTGATTTGTTGCTCGCCACCTACAGAGGTGGGAGTCATCTCTCATCTAATATAACAGTTTCAGACACAAAATGTTACAAAAAAATCCCTCCTGTGAACTATACTCTACAGGAGGGATCTTTTATCTTATTAAATCAGGTGTGAGTGATTATTTAGCTTCTTCTTCTGTTTCCTCAGGTGTTTCTGTTTCCGGAACTACTCCGTTATGAACAGCTACTACTGTTACAACAACTGCCTCAGGATCTGTCTTGATATCAATGTCTGCGTCTTTGTAAATTGCAAGATCTTTGACACGGATAGTATCGCCGACTTTCATTCCTTCAACATCTACTTCTACTTTATCTACCAGTGCTGACGGATAAGCTTTATAAGAAACTTCTTCCAGGTTCTCCTGGAGAACACCATCTGCAACTTTGTCATGATTTACAATAACAACCTCTGCAACAGAATGAACTTTTTCATTGCTTACCAGTGCCTGGAAATCAACTTCATCAACTCTTCCTGCCAGCGGGTTAAAATCTACTTCTTTGATCAGTACATCATAAGTCTGACCTTCTACCTCCAGCATAATCTGGCTTCCTTTGTGGTCAGTCTTCAGAAGTTTTTCAACATCTGATTTTACCATTTTTACCGGAATGGAACCTTCAATCTCACGACCAAAAACATTACCGGTCACATAACCTTCTCTTCTTAATCTTTTTGCCTTAACATCCTTGCTTCTTTTTTCAGCTTTTAAAGTATTCATTTGACTTTTCCTCCAAAAATTCTGATGCTTAGCAGCCTTCGACTTTGTTTTGTGAAAGGAGGTTTTGTTAAGTACGTTTTATTTTTTACGGTAAGAAGTATAGCACTTAAGTCCAAAACAGATTAACCAAATAATAATTTATTTTACTTTTAATTTTGTCAATTTTTCAAAATTGTATACATAATCCTGTGTTTTTCGACATTATTTCTTTTTTCTTTATAGTCTCAGTCCCTTTACATCTTTTATCCTTGAGAGTATTACATTCGTACTGATATGGACAATCCCCGGAAGACTGTCAATGTATTCCTGCATGAATTTTTCCATTTCTGACTGGTCTGCCGCCACAGCATGGACATGAAGTCTGCAGGCGCCTGTTGTTCTGTATATCTGAGTTATGGTCGGACAGTCCGATAAAATCTTTATTACCTCCTGAAACGTCTGAGGTTCTGTTTCTATTTCAAAATAACAGGATACCGCGCCGCCAAGTTTCTGGGGATTGATGATCACTGTATATTCTTCAATAATTCCATTCTGCTCCATTGCATCTATATGATTTTTGACTGCAACGCGTGAGATTCCCAGTTTCTCCCCAATTTCAGAATATGTCTGTCTTGCATTCTGTGTAAGCAGTTCCAGAATTTTCTGATCTGTTTCGTCTAATCCACTTAAATACATTTCAGTCATACCTCCTGTCCGTCTTTATTATTTGTTTCAGCATATCATATTTTTGTCATATTATCAATTTGTAATTTATATATTGCACAACGTAATTTTATATGCTAAATTATTATCAGATAGAAATTTTATTTTTACGAAAGGAGTAATTTTTTATGTACCATGACCTCACCCAGGGAAAAATCTCCCGCTCTCTGCTCCTTTTTGCCCTTCCTATGATGGCTGGTAATCTTCTCCAGCAGTTTTATAATATCGCTGATACTTTGATCGTCGGACATGTCCTTGGCAGTACTGCACTGGCTGCCGTGGGTTCCGCCTATACTCTGATGACTTTTCTTACTTCAATTTTTCTTGGGCTGAGTATGGGATCTGGTGCACTCTTTTCTATTTATAAGGGAAAAAATGACCAGGCTTCTCTTCGGAGTTCTGTTGCACATGCTTTTGTTCTTATCATGACGGTTACACTCGTTCTTAATCTTCTTGTGTATCTGTTCATTGATCCGATTTTAGGTTTTCTCCGTGTTCCTTCGGAAGTATGGGATGGAATGAAATCCTATCTTCTGGTCATTTTTGCAGGAATCATTGCTACTTCTCTTTATAATTATTTTTCCTGTCTTCTGAGAGCACTTGGTAATTCTAGTATTCCTCTGATTTTTCTGGCTGTTTCTACTGTCCTGAATATCGGACTGGATCTTCTGTTTGTTGCCGTCTTCTCATGGGGAATCCGTGGTGCTGCTTTTGCCACAGTTATTGCTCAATATGTTTCCGGGATTGGTATTCTGTTTTATGTTCTTATCAGCTGCAGGGATATTCTTCCCGGACGTCGGGAACTTAGATTTAACCGGAAGATTCTCGGTGAGATTGGAAATCTGTCTTCCATGACCTGTGTTCAGCAGTCTGTTATGAATTTTGGTATTCTTATGGTTCAGGGACTGGTAAACAGTTTCGGCCCTGTTGTTATGGCTGCTTTTGCAGCCGCTGTGAAGATTGATACTTTTGCCTATCTTCCTGTGCAGGATTTCGGTAATGCATATTCGACTTTTATTGCACAGAATTACGGTGCAGGTCAGAAAGAACGTATGCGTAAAGGAACGAAAGAATCATTCCTGATCGGTTTTGTTTTCTGCATTTTTATTTCTGCTCTTGTATGTATTTTTGCGACTCCTCTGATGACGATTTTCGTCAGTGCAAAGGAAACTGCTGTTATTGCTTCCGGAGTACATTATCTTCGTATTGAGGGTGCTTTTTACTGTGGTATTGGCTGTCTTTTCCTGTTATACGGATATTACAGGGCGGTCAAGAAACCGGGTATGTCTGTTGTGCTGACGATTATTTCTCTAGGTACCCGTGTTACACTTGCTTATGTTCTTTCTGTATTTATCGGGGAGACAGGTATCTGGATGGCTATCCCGATTGGCTGGGTGCTGGCGGATATAACGGGACTTGTGTATATGAAATTTTGTAAGATTTAAAAGACTATGTTTGCGACTGGGCTTTCTTATAATGAAATCTATACTGTTATTCACGGCAATTCTGGCATTTTTCCAGCGCTCACCACGCCTGTTTTTGTGAGCTACTGGAAATAATGACTGAATCTGCCTGTATAATGTCGATAACTGACTCCTGCAGCATTTTCAAGAATGCCTCTGCATTCTTGCTGCGAGATGCGCGTCATGCAATGCATGACATACTTCTTCTGCGCATCTCTGCAATCCTGCCGGAGGCTATATCAGATGGGGGATTGACTCCCACCACTGATACTGATTTGTTGCTCGCCACCTACAGAGGTGGGAGTCATCTCACGTCTGATATAAAGAACCAGGGACGGGAATATGGCGAGGCTTCCGTGATTCGAACCATTCTAATTATCACTGCGCTGCATTGTCTGAGTACCGCAGGTACGAGTTCTTGCTTAAGCAGTGATTAATAAATGAATGGGAGAATCCGGATACGCAGCCCCGATTTCCGGATCGGGTTCTTTATTATAACAGGCAGGCTGCAGGTTTTATGATTAATCCTATCAGCTATTGTCATCTTGCATATTATCTTCATCTGTTATAGAAATTTATTCCAGGATCGATATTCGCTATTCACGGCAGTTCTGGAAATAATGACTGAATCTGCCTGTATATGACAATGCCTGCACTTTCAATTCTTTCTCTGTTTCAAATATCATCTGCTAATAAATAGTTTACTCCTGCAGCATTATATATAGACTACAAATTATATTGTAACACTCAGTACAATTTCATATCACACCTTCACATATCTCTGGTTTCTGCTATTCGGCTTATCAGGTATTGTCATCTGAATCAAATTCAGCTCTATTGCCGGGTGAAGGTAATTTCTTCGGAACCCTTCTCTCGCTTTTAGTCCCAGCTGCTCCATCAAAGCATTACTTGTGTAAGGAACATCATATTCCATAACTTCAAGCAGTTTCTGGACAGGCTCTGGAAGATATTTATTTTGCTCACCAATCTGAGTAGAAATATCAGTTAGTATTTTATCAATCTGTGACAGCATAAATTCGATAAAAATAGTAGACTCTCCTGCAACATGACACTGAGAAATTGCCTCGTAATATTCATCCTGAAATTTCTCAATCTGACTTTCTACAGGAATATATTCAAACACTGGTTTCCATTTAGCCAGAATCGCTGTATGCCATAATCTTGCCATTCTTCCATTGCCATCAGAAAAAGGATGAATAAATACAAATTCGTAATGAAACACGCTACTTAGGATTAATGGGTGAATATCCTCCTGTGCTTCTTGCATCCAGGCAAATAACTCCTCCATGAGCTGTGGTACAAATCTTGCAGGCGGGGCCATAAAGATACACTGCTCTCCATTAAAAACGCCTTCCTCACCGGAACGAAATTCCCCTGATTCTTTCACAAGATACTTTGTCATAATTCCGTGGAATTTTTTTAGATGTTGAACATTGCATGGATTGATCTCTGAAAGATGCTCATACGCAGCATAAGCATTCTTTACTTCCTGAATTTCTTTTTTTTCCCCCAGTACGATTTTACCGTTGATGACATCACGAACCTGTCCCAGTGTCAAAGAGTTCGCTTCAATCTTCAAAGAGGAATGTATCGACTTGATTCTGTTATTTCTTCTCAAATGTGGTTTGGTTTCCATATTACTGGTTGCAGTTATTCGCCCTATTTTTTCGGAAATTGATGACACATACGATAATATTTTGTTTGTTATTGTAAAAGGTGGTTTGTATTCTCCCATATAAGTACCTCCGTTATCTTACGTATTATCTTACGTATTATCTTCCTCTATTATACGGATTTTATGAAAAAATTCAATTTATAGAGCAAATAAATCTTACAATTTATATCTATGGAAGAATTCACAGAAATTGTGTATATGAAGTTTATAATACTGTTATTCACGGCAATTCTAGCATTTTTCCAGCGCTCACCACGCCTGTTTTTGTGAGCTACTGGAAACAATGACTGAATCTGCCTGTATAATGTCGATAACTGACTCCTGCAGCATTTTCAAGAATGCCTCTGCATTCTTGCTGCGAGATGCGCGTCATGCAATGCATGACATACTTCTTCTGCGCATCTCTGCAATCCTGCCGGAGGCTATATCAGATGGGGGATTGACTCCCACCACTGATACTGATTTGTTGCTCGCCACCTACAGAGGTGGGAGTCATCTCACATCTGATATAAAGAACCAGGGACGGGAATATGTCTTCATTATAACAGGCTGGCTCTGCTTCTAACCTATCAACAATTTTTGTAACTGTTCAGTACCCTCACAGTTACAAGTCAAAATGCATTTCAGATCACCTTCGGTGATAGCATTTTGCCTTGTATGTCTCGGGATTTTGGCAAAAAACATGCCAAAACACCTCGCGGGATACTACCTTCTGAATAATTACCAATTTTTAATAATACTCATGATCAATCTGTATCACTGCAAAGTACTTACTCCCTGACAGTTCATGTATCCTCTCCTTCAGCCAGTTAACAATCTCATTATCTGTATAAGATGTCTTCCTCGGAACTTCCACGTCAAAAATCAGATTCGTCCTTGTCGGTCCTTTTACCATACGGAAATCATGCATACTGAAATCTTCATTAAGGAAATGCACCATCTCTTCCACCCTTGCCTTCATCGCAAGTACTTCCTCATCATTTGTGACGATCGGATCCATGTGGATCGTAGCTGAACAGTGCAGTTTTTCCTGAAGCTCATGCTCTATATGATCGATCTGCTCATGGATTTCCTGCATATCTCCATCTACTGCTACTTCTGCATGAAGTGAAATCATAACACGCCCTGGGCCATAATCATGAACAATCAGATCATGGACACCATGAACCAGCGAATGTGAAAGCACAATAGCCTTTATTTCTTCTATGAATTCCTGTTTTGGCGGCTGTCCCAGAAGAAGATCTATTGTTTCTTTCAGTGTAGAACCTCCTGTGTACAGAATAAACAGTCCTACAATAATACCAAACCATCCATCAAGAAGCAGTCCTGTGTACCTGCTGATCAGAGTTGCAATCAGAACAAGCATCGTGGACACTGTATCACTCAGGCTGTCCATAGAAGTAGCCTTCATGGCCGCACTTTCCATTTTGCGGCTCAGAGCACGATTATAATAAAACATATATAGTTTAACCAGAATTGATGCGATCAGAATTCCTAAAACAAGCGGATTACTGTCGATTGGTTCCGGCCTTCTCAATTTCCCAATAGAAGACCAGATCAGTTCAAATCCCATAACAAGAATTGCAACTGATACCAGAAGTCCTGAAATATATTCCATCCGTCCATGTCCAAACGGGTGTTCAGGATCCGGTTCCTGACCGGAAAGCCTGAACCCAATCAACGTAATAATTGAGGATCCTGCATCTGACAGGTTATTAAATGCATCTGCCGTGATCGCAATAGATCCACTCAGAGTACCTGCCAGCCACTTTCCCAGAAATAAAAGAATATTTAAACCAATCCCTACAGTTCCGCACAAAACGCCATATGCCTGACGAACCTTCGGAGCCATATAATTTCGACTGTCTTTAATAAAAAGTGATGCTAAAATATGAATCATACTTCAATCCCCCTTAAACTATTCCCTCGATAATAACACATACTTTTCTTTATTACCAGAATAATTTTCGATCAATCTGGAAAATTTTCCTCAGAAATGATAAGATATATTAAATACAAACCAATTATGTTACATCTAATATACAATCAGGAGCTATTTTATCTATGAAAAATCTGAAAAAAATCGCCATGCTCATAGATGCTGACAATACTCAGCTTTCCAAACTGGAGGCTGTTATCCAGGAAATCTCAGCCAACGGACGTATTGTTGTCAAAAGGGCTTACGGTAACTGGAGAAAAGATTCCCTCAAAAACTGGGAAAACGAACTGAAACGTCTGGCTATCAAACCTCAGCAGCAGTTTGATTATGTTTCCGGCAAAAATGCTACAGACATGGCACTTGTCATCGATACTCTTGATCTTCTTCACAGTGGAATCTACGATGCCTTTGTTATTGTTGCCAGTGACAGTGATTATACACCACTTGCCATTAAACTTCACGAATCTGGTGTTTATGTAATGGGCGTAGGCGAAAAGAAAACGCCGGAGGCTTTTCGTAATGCCTGCGATGAATTTGTGTATCTTGAAAATCTGAACAAAGAAAACGATCCGCCTGCCTCCCGTTCAGGATGTCGCTCTGCAAACGGGAACCGTAAAGATCTCGATAACGCCGAAGTAAATGATGACCGTCACAGAAATGATGATATGCGTGAAATTCATAAACTTCTCCGCATTGCATGGGACAAATACCAGGATGATGACCGATATGTAAATGTCAGCTCAGCCGGACAATATATCAAACGTGCAAAACCAGATTTCGACGCACGTACGTACGGATACGTAAAACTTCCTGACCTGATCGAAGCTTTTCCCAAAAAATATGCAATGAAACGCTATCCCGGCAAGGGAACTGTAACGATCATTGCATATAAATGTATCTGATTATAATTCGGCCTTCAGGCGATTTATTTATTGTTAAAAATCTGTATTTTTCTGAAAATAGACCACACAGTCCAGACTACACTTATACCTGCTGCAATAGAAAGTGCATACTGGACTGTAATATTTCCATAATGTGAAATATCTGCGGTCTTTCCACTTACAACTGCACTCATCGTATAATAAAGAGTACTTCCTGGTATCAGGGGCACTACAGCCGGAATAACAAACAAGGTTGTCGGTGCTTTCTTTTTGAAAGCAAGAATTTCTGAATATATTGCTGCAAATGCCGCTGCAAGAAAACCTGCCGCAAATATCCTCTCTGTAAAATACATTCCCAGAAGATAACAACCCCAGCAGAACAAACCACCCAGAGATGCTGTTATCCACAATGATTTTCTCAGATGAAATAACATAGAAAATCCCAGCGAACCAACAAAAGCCATTACTAACTGCAAAATGATCTCTTTCATATTTCCACCATCCAGATTGCTGCCATAAATCCGGCTGCAAGCGCTCCTGCCCACAAAATACCTTCTATCAGTCTCATAAGTCCGGATATTGTGTCTCCCATAAGCATATCCCTGATCGCATTGGTGATTGCGATTCCCGGTATCAGGAGCATAATATCCCCTATCATGATCTTATCCATATTCAAAAATGGTAAGATTTTTACAATTATACAGATGACTGTACCTGACAGAAATGCACAGACAAGGTCAAACATAATACTGTTTGAAAAAAGTTTTGTACCTTTTTCCTGTAAAAAGCAGATCAGAATCGACACAACAGCTGCTACAAAAGCATCCTGCCATGTTCCTCCAAAAAACATTGCAAAACTCCCTGAAGCAATAATACTTCCCACATAAAGAGTTCTCCTTCTGGCAGGATCTTCACATACCCGCATCCTTTCTGCAAATTCTTCAGGCGGTAACGGATTTGTACAGCACTGTCTGCTCAGTTCATTCAGCTGTTCAAGTACTGTAAAATCCGTACTGTTGTTAAAATTCACTCTTCTTGTATGAGTCAGAAGCCTTCCGTCCGATGTTTCCATTGTGATAATGATGCTTGAAGTAATCACAAATACGTTCATTTTGGAGGCTCCATATGCAAGTCCGATTCTTTCCAGTGTATCTTCAACTCTGTTGATTTCTGCTCCTGCATCCAGAAGTCTTTCTCCCATTTCCAGCAACAGATGCAGAAGTTTATTTTCGTCATATTCTGTTATCTGCATTTTTATCCGCTCCGTAATATTATTCAGACCACGTAAATATGAATGATGTCAGTAGTTATTTTTTATTGTAACTTCCTCCTCTTCTGTTGTCAAACCCGATTTATCCAATCAGATTTTTTATATCTCCGTCAACACTGCTGATTCCACCGATTCCAAAATTTTCCACAAGGATATTTGCAACATTTGGTGAAAGAAATGCCGGAAGTGTCGGTCCAAGGTGTATATTTTTTACACCAAGCGAAAGAAGCGCAAGTAAGACAATAACTGCTTTTTGCTCATACCATGCAATGTTATATACGATCGGCAGATCATTAATGTCATTCAGTTCAAATACTTCTTTTAATTTCAGAGCGATCACAGCCAGAGAATAAGAGTCGTTGCACTGACCTGCGTCCAGTACTCTCGGGATACCTCCGATATCTCCAAGGTTCAGTTTATTATATTTATATTTCGCACATCCTGCTGTAAGGATAACTGTGTCTTTTGGAAGTGCCTTCGCAAAATCTGTATAGTAATTTCTTGATTTTGCACGTCCATCACAGCCTGCCATAACTACAAATTTGCGGATTGCTCCTGATTTCACAGCATCTACAATCTGGTCTGCAAGTGCCAGAACCTGATTATGTGCAAAACCGCCTGTAATCTCACCTGTCTCAATTTCCTCCGGCGCTTCACATTTCTTTGCCAGTTCAATAATCTCTGAAAAATCTTTTCTTCCGTCAACATCAGCAGAAATATGTCTACATCCCGGATATGCGGCAGCTCCGGTTGTAAAAATCCTGTCTTTATAGTTTTCTTTTGGTGGCACAATACAGTTGGTCGTCATCAGTATCGGTCCATGGAAGCTGTCAAATTCCTCTTTCTGTTTCCACCATGCATTTCCATAGTTTCCCACAAAATGTGAGTATTTTTTGAACGCAGGATAATAATTTGCAGGAAGCATTTCTGAATGTGTGTAAACATCTACACCTGTACCTTCCGTCTGTTTCAAAAGCATTTCCATATCTTTGAGATCATGACCTGAAATCAGGATTCCAGGATTTTTTCTGACACCGATATTCACCTTTGTGATCTCAGGATTTCCGTAAGTCTCTGTATTGGCTCTGTCCAGAAGCGCCATGACCTGTACACCGTATTTTCCTGTTTCCAGAACAAGTGTTATCAGTTCCTCTGCACTGAGAGAATCATCGAGCGTTGCAGCCAGTGCTTTCTGAAGAAATACATCTATACTTTCTTCTTTATACCCCAGTGCTGTTGCATGTTTTTCATAGGCTGCCATACCTTTCAGACCATACGTGGTCAGCTCTCTCAGGCTTCGGATATCTTCGTTTTCTGTTGAAAGTACTCCAACTTCTGCCGCTTTTTCTGCATATTCCTGCTCTATTCCATTCCATTTTGCAGCTTCCGGAAGTTTTTCTGTATTATCTGTTTCTTTCAGAAGTTTTTCTTTTATCTTAAGGGTTTCTGTGATACGTTCTGTAATTGCTTCCTGATCAAAATTTGCGTTTGTGATTGTTGCAAATAGATTATCCACAATCAGTCTGTTTACTTTTTCTTCTATTCTTTTATTCTGTGCACGAAGTTCTGTTGTAACTGCTGACAGACCTTTTGTCACATATATAAGAAGATCCTGTACTGCAGCAACTTCAGGTTTTTTCCCACAGACACCTGACACAGTACAGCCTGTACAACCGGCCGTTTCCTGACACTGATAACAAAACATTTTTTTATCCATTTTCGTTTCTCCTTATGATTTTATTGTTACTGTTTACAGCAACATTCTATTAGATACATTGACTATAATATAGTCTGCCCCATAAAGATGTTGTTATAACAACAAAAAAGCCAGAAGTTTTTTCTTCCGACTTTTTAAGAAACTATTTAAAAGAATTCAATTCCCATCAGTGTCAGTCCATGTGCCGGCGCAGTAGGTCCTGATACAGACCTGTCACAGGCTTCAAGGATTTTTTTCACTCTTTCCGGCGGGTATTGGCCATTTCCGACCTGAATCAGTGTTCCTGCAATAATGCGGACCATATTGTAAAGAAAACCTTCACCTTTTACCCGTATGGTCACCATGTCTCCATCTCGCCAGATATCAATACCGGTAAGAGTACGCACCGTTGATTTTACCTGCGCTCCGGTTCCGCAGAAACTTGCAAAATCATGACGGCCTATCAAATAGGAGGTAGCCTCCCTCATCTTTTCGATATCAAGTTTATAATGATAAAAATATGAATACAGTCTTTCTGTAGGAACCGGGAATTTACGGTTCAGAATTCTGTATTCGTACGTTTTTTCACTGTCACAGTACCTGGGATGAAAATCAGCTTCCACCTCTTCAGATAACTGTATCCTGATGTCCTCCGGAAGACGCTGATTCAGTGCATAGGAAATTTTTTCTCCCGGAATCCTTGTATTTGTATCAAACACTGCAACATTCCCAAGTGCATGTACTCCTGCATCCGTACGGCTGGCACCTATGATCTCTATTTTTTCTCCAAGAAGTTCTGTCAGAGTATCATTCAGTACACCCTGAATCGTTATTCCGTTTGGCTGTATCTGCCAGCCACTGTAATTTGTTCCGTCATAGGCAACAACAAGTCCAACTCGCTTCATAATCCCACCACCCTGAATACAATGGCAACTGCCAGATATGCAAACAGTACAAAATATGCCATATAATCTCTTTTCTGATAACGTAGAGGCTTCATCTGCGTTCTGTGGTCACCGCCATGATAACATCTTGCTTCCATGGCCATTGCAAGATCATTTGCACGGCGAAAAGCAGATATAAACAACGGTACAAGGAGTGGCACCATGTTTTTGACTTTCTGGATCATATTTCCATTCTCGAAATCTGCTCCTCTGGCAATCTGTGCCTTCATGATCTTATCTGTTTCTTCCAGAAGAATCGGAATAAAACGAAGCGCAATAGACATCATCATTGCGATCTCATGAACAGGTACATGAATTTTGTTCAGTGGACGCAGGCTTTTTTCCAGACCGTCTGTCAACTGGTTTGGTGTTGTTGTGAGTGTCATGAGTGATGATCCTATAACCAGATAGATCAGCCTTACTGCCATTCTGACAGCGAGGGAAACTCCCTCTTTTGTTATTTTGAGGAAACCGAAACTCCATATAACTTCACCTGGTGTAAGCAGGATATTAAACACCATTGTTATCAGAAGGATCATGAAAATTGCCTTCAGGCCTTTGAAAATAAACTTCACAGGAACTGTAGAACTTATGATCACTCCTGCCAGAAATACAGTTGCCACCGCATATCCCGGCACTGTATGAAACAGAAATACAGAAATAATGAAAATCAGTGTTCCTGCAAGTTTTGTTCTTGGATCCAGCCTGTGAATCACAGATCTGGATGGATAATACTGCCCGATTGTAATATCTCTGATCATTTACCTGAACCTCCTTTCAACAAAGGAGAATTCATTTCTTTCAATGCTTTCAGAATATCATTTCTGGCCTCTTCCACTGTAATGTCCTCCGGATCTACATTAAATCCTTTCTCCCGGAGTGTATGCATAATGTACGTAATCTGCGGTGCAGCAAGGCCCATGGCTTCCAGTTCTTTATAATGGGTAAAAACTTTGCGTGGTGTATCATCGAAAGCAATCTCTCCGTGATTTACCACGATCAGCCGCTCCACGTATTTTGCAACATCTTCCATGCTGTGTGAAACAAGGATTATTGTAATCCCCCTTACTTTGTGAAGTTCTGCAATCTGATCCAGAATCTCATCTCTTCCCTTAGGATCAAGACCTGCCGTTGGTTCATCAAGAATCAGTATCTTCGGGTTCATTGCCAGTACTCCGGCAATTGCCACACGTTTCTTCTGTCCTCCGGAAAGTTCAAATGGAGATTTTCCGAAATTTTCTTCTTTAAATCCAACGTGCGCAAGTGCCTTACGGGCCTCTTCTTCCGCTTCCTTACGGCTCAGTCCCTGATTCATAGGACCGAAACATACATCAGAAAGCACATCACTTTCAAAAAGCTGATGTTCCGGATACTGAAATACCAGACCAACCTGACTCCGTAGCTCCCGTCTGTTATAATTATCTGCCCACACATCTTCCCCGTTATAAGATACAGTTCCTGATGAAGGCTTTATCAGTGCATTCAGATGCTGGATCAGCGTTGATTTACCACTCCCTGTATGCCCGATCACACCGATAAACTGTCCGTCCGGAATTTCCAGATTAATGTTCTTCAGAGCATGAATCTCATAAGAGGTTCCCGGACTGTAAGTATAAGTTACATTCTTTAATTCTATTGACATAAGGCATTTACCAACTCTTCCGTAGTAAGAATTCCATCCGGAATATCGACTCCGGACAGTTTCAGTTCATGGGCAAGAAGTGTGACCTGAGGCACATCCAGACGATATTTTTTAAGTGTTTCCACCTGTGAAAAAATCTCTCTGGGCGTTCCCTCCATAACAACATGTCCGTCATCCATAACTACCACACGATCTGCATCAATAACTTCTTCCATGTAATGAGTGATCAGGACAACCGTAACATTTTCTTCTCTGTTCAACTGATGTACAGCTTCCAGCACTTCTTTTCGACCATTGGGGTCCAGCATGGCGGTAGGTTCATCTAATACAATGCATTTTGGCCTCATCGCCATTACACCAGCTATGGCGACACGCTGTTTCTGTCCACCGGAAAGCTTGTTCGGTGAATGGTGTCTGTATGCACTCATTCCCGTTTTCTGAAGGCTTTCATCTACTCTTTTCCATATGTCTTCCGTAGGAATCCCCATATTTTCAGGACCAAACCCTATATCTTCTTCTACTACTGTGCCAATAATCTGATTATCCGGATTCTGAAATACCATACCTGCTTTCTGACGGATTTTCCATAATTCCGGTTCTTTTGCTGTGTCCATTCCATCAATCCAGATGGTTCCTTCTGTCGGAAGCAGTAACGCATTTATATGTTTGGCAAAAGTGGACTTACCAGAGCCATTATGCCCCAGTACTGCCACAAATTCACCTTCCTGAATATCAAGATCCACATTATCCACAGCTCTCTGGGTATCCTGTACGTTACCGTCCTCATCATATCTCAAATAATCAAATCCAAGTTTAACTGCCTTGATGATTCCCATTTTTTATGTCCTTTCAGGGTTGTTCTTCGGGTACTGGTACAGTGAAAATTAAGTATCTGCTATATTAACGCAGTATGATTTGCTCATATGCAAGGCGGAGGAATGAGGCGTAGCGGTGGCTACGGCGACTGACGACAACACAGCATATGAAAAATCAGACAAGTCAATATGGCAGTTACTTAATCTTTACTGTACCCAGTCCGGTCAATGAGTCGATCAGTCTCCAGATCTCATCCCTGCCCTGTTTTGTCTCAGCTGAATATGGTATCACTATTGTATCTTTTTTCAGCTGAAGCCCTTCTTTTATTGCTTTCAGGCTCTTCTGAACCTGACTGCGTTTCAGTTTGTCCAGCTTAGTGGCGATGATTATGGGATCATATCCGTTATGGAGAATCCACTCATACATCTGACGGTCATTGGCAGATGGCGCATGACGGATATCTACCAGCAGAAAAACTGCCTTAAGATCCTGCGAAGTATGAAGATATCTTTCGATCATCTTTCCCCATTTTTCTTTTTCTGTCTGCGTCACCTTTGCATAACCGTATCCCGGAAGATCCACCAGGTACATTTCATCATTGATCTTATAAAAATTGATGGTCTGTGTTTTGCCGGGCTGGGCACTGGTACGGGCCAGTGATTTGCGGTTCATCAGTCCATTTATAAGAGAAGATTTCCCTACGTTTGATTTTCCCGCAAAAGCCACCTCCGGCATACCGGTATCAGGCAGCTTACTGGTAACCCCGCATACAATGTCTAAAACTGCATTTTTTATAATCATGTATTTTTCCTTATCTTGCGAGTGCCTCATGAAGCACTTCATTCATATTGTCAACAAAAGATATCTTCAGTCCATCCAGAATTTCTTCATCCATCTCCTGAATATCCGGTTTGTTTTCTTTCGGAACAAGAACTTTCCTGATCTTTGCATATTTCGCCGCCAGAAGTTTTTCTTTCAGACCACCTATCGGCAATACTCTTCCACGCAGAGTAATCTCTCCTGTCATGGCGACATCTGCTCGTACCTCTCTGCCAATAATTGCAGAAAGCATGGCAGTCGCCATAGTAATGCCTGCTGAAGGGCCATCTTTCGGAACTGCTCCCTCCGGTATATGTACGTGAATGTCATGTTCCTGGAAAAATTCCGGTGCTATGTCATAGTTATCAGCCACTGAACGAATATAGGAAATACCCGCCTGTGCAGATTCCTTCATGACATCGCCAAGCTGACCAGTAAGAACAAGTTCGCCCTTGCCGGGCATAACGTTGACTTCAATCTGAAGTGTATCTCCTCCAACCTGTGTCCATGCCAGTCCTCTGGCAATTCCAACTTCGTCTTTTTTGTTTGCCATAAGGTAACTGTACCTCGGTTTGCCAAGATATTTTTCCAGGTTTTTTCCTGACACAGTAATCTTCTTCTGATCATCTTCCATGATCTCTCTTGCCGCTTTACGACAGATCTGACCAATCTTACGTTCCAGGTCCCTCACTCCGGCTTCCTTTGTGTAGAGATTGATGACTTTTCTGAGAGCTCCTGCCTGTATGGTAAGTCTGCCCTTTGGAATGCCGTTGACATCCAGCTGTTTCGGAACCAGATGTTCTTTTGCAATATGTTCTTTTTCGTTTTCTGTATAACCGGAAATCTCAATTACTTCCATACGGTCAAGAAGAGGTCTCGGGATTTCCTGCATATCATTTGCAGTTGCAATAAACAGTACTTCCGAAAGATCCTGTGGGATTTCCACATAATGATCATTAAAATGACTGTTCTGTTCAGGATCCAGTACTTCAAGAAGTGCTGCAGAAGTATCTCCTTTATAATCGCTGCTTGTCTTGTCAATTTCGTCAAGAAGCATCAGTGGGTTGCTGACACCTGCCTGCTGCAATGCCACAGTGATTCGGCCCGGCATAGCTCCCACATAAGTTTTACGGTGTCCACGTATCTCGGCTTCATCTCTGACACCACCCAGACATATTCTCACATATTTCTTATGAAGCGCATCTGCCACTGAATGTGCAATTGATGTCTTTCCTGTTCCCGGAGGGCCTACCAGACAGAGAATCGGACTCTTTCCACCGGAAGTGAGTTTTCTTACAGAAAGAAACTCCATGATTCTCTCTTTTACTTCTTTCATTCCATAATGACCATCTTCCAGGATCTTCCATGCTTCCTTCAGATCATCTGAATCTTCAGATCTTTTATCCCATGGAAGGCTCAGAACAGTTTCTATATAAGAACTCAGCACACTGCTTTCTGCTGCACTGCTGTTCATGCTTTTGAAACGACTGATCTCTTTTGAGATTTTTTCTTTTACTTCTTCTGATGCCTCAAGTTCATCCAGTTTTTTCCTGTATTCTTCTGCAGTGTCCTGGGTATTTTCCTCTCCCAGTTCCTCCCGGATCAGCTTCAGCTGTTCTTTCAGGATATATTCCCTCTGATTTTTGTCAATATGTGCTTTCAGTTTGCGCTGAAGGTCATGTCCTATCTGGAGTATCTCAATCTCGTTCGTAAGAATGGCTGCAACAACCTCATACTGCTCTTCCAGTGTAACTGCCTCAAGAATACGCTGACGGTTCTGCCATGTCAGTGGAAGATTCACTGCTATCTGAGATATCAGTTCTTCTGTGTTTTCTATATTCATGATCTGCGCAGCAAGATCCTTGCTGATCTTTCCGCTCTCCATGCAATAATGCTGGAACAGCTCACGTATACTTCTGTACATGGCCTCTCTCATGGATTTTGCATAATGTGCTCCGTCAGCTTCAAATCCGGCAATCTCTGCGCAGAGGTGTGGTTTCTCCTGTTCAAGGGACAATAATTCAGCGCGTTCGGTTCCTTCCACAAGTACCCTCAGGAGATCATGTGGAAGTTTTACTACCTGTTTAATATACGCTACTGTTCCGATTTTATACAGATCTGTAAGACCAGGATTTTCAACCTCCGGATCTTTCTGCGTAACAAGAAAAATTTTCTGGTCATGAAGCATAGCTGCCTCAATAGCCTTTATTGATTTTTCTCTGCTGACATCAAAGTGAACGATCATATCCGGCAATACTGTTGTTCCTCGCAAAGCAATTGCCGGAAGAATGTTAATTGACTGTTTCATGTATCTTCATTCCCTTCTTTATGCCGTCTCCGGTGTTCCATTTTTTCTGGAACGGGAACTTCTTCTTCCTGATGCCGGGATCTGTGCCGGTACTTCACCATGAACAATCTCCGGCACCCCTGTACCCTCAACAACATCTTTTGTGATCACACATTTTCGGATTGTATTGTCAGATGGAATTTTGTACATCAGATCCATAAGAGATTTTTCCATAATCGCTCTCAGTCCTCTGGCACCGGTCTTACGTTCCAGAGATTTTCTGGCTACCAGTTCCAGTGCCTCATTATCAAACTCGAGGTCAACTCCATCCAGTTCAAAAAGTTTGTGATACTGTTTTGTGAGTGAGTTTTTAGGCTCCTTCAGAATACGGATCAGAGCTTCTTCATCCAGTCCATCCAGTGTAACAACAATAGGAACTCGCCCGATAAATTCAGGAATCAGACCGTACTTGATAAAATCTTCCGGCATAACATCCTTCAGCACATCTCCGATCTTGCGGTCTTCCCTGACAGATACATCAGCTCCGAATCCAATTGCCTTTGTCTCTTTTCGTGCCTCAATAGTCTTTTCTATTCCGTCAAAAGCACCTCCGCAGATAAAGAGGATATTGGTTGTATCAATCTGCAGAAATTCCTGATGTGGATGTTTGCGTCCACCCTGCGGCGGTACGCTTGCAACAGTTCCCTCAAGGATCTTAAGAAGTGCCTGCTGTACACCTTCACCGGATACATCACGTGTAATGGATGCATTTTCGGATTTTCTGGTGATCTTATCGATCTCATCTATATAAATAATTCCATACTGTGCACGTTCAATGTCATAATCTGCTGCCTGAATGATCTTCAGAAGAATATTCTCAACATCTTCACCTACATAACCTGCTTCTGTGAGAGTTGTAGCATCTGCAATAGCAAAAGGTACATTCAGAAGACGGGCAAGTGTCTGGGCAAGAAGAGTTTTTCCTGAACCTGTAGGTCCAAGCATCAGAATATTACTTTTCTGAAGTTCCACATCCAGATCATGAGAAGCTGTAATTCTCTTATAATGGTTATATACCGCTACAGACAACGCCTTTTTGGCTTCATCCTGACCGATTACATAATCATCCAGAATTTTGTGAATCTCTTCCGGCTTAAGCAGATTGATGTCTGTATCGTAAGCATCTCCCGGCCCGTACTGTGCCAGTTCCTCTTCCATAATTTCGGAACAGATACCGATACATTCGTCACAAATAAAAACCCCATCCGGGCCTGCGATCAGTTTGCGAACCTGATCTTCGGATTTGTGGCAAAATGAACATCTGACTTTTCCATCTCTAATTTTATCTGCCATAAATATTTCTCGTTTCCTTTCTGATTGATAAAAGCAAGATAAGACTCCTGAATCCAGGAGTCTTTTCTATGCATTATTTATGCTCAACAACACCGTCGATCAGTCCATATGCCTTTGCTTCTTCCGCAGTCATATAATTATCGCGGTCTGTATCTTTTTCTACAACCTCAAGAGGCTGTCCTGTGTTTTCTGCAAGCATTTCATTTAATGTACGTTTGGTCTGTGCAATGTGATCTGCTACGATCTGAATTTCTGTTGCCTGACCCTGCGCACCGCCTGACGGCTGGTGAATCATGATTGTAGAGTGTGGAAGGGCATATCTTTTACCCTTTGTTCCTCCTGCCAGAAGAAATGCGCCCATGCTGGCTGCCATTCCAAGACAGATTGTAGAAACATCACACTTAATATATTTCATGGTATCATAAATTGCCATACCTGCTGTTACAGAACCACCCGGACTGTTGATATACAGCTGAATATCTTTGCTCGGGTCTTCTGCTTCCAGGAAAAGAAGCTGCGCTACAATGATACTTGCGCTCACGTCATTTACTTCCTCTCCCAGAAAGATAATACGGTCTTTCAGAAGACGGGAGTATATATCATAGCTTCTTTCTCCTCTGCTGGTCTGCTCAATGACATAAGGTACTAAACTCATATAAATGCCTCCATTCGTCGCTTCGCAGCGGATCAGAACGTCTGCTTAGGCTTCTTTTGCTTCGTCTGCAACCAGAGTTACGGCTTTCTGTACAGCCATATCTTTCTTCATCTGCTCTAACTCGCGGTCACCAAGCAGTTCTTTGATCTTGTCTGCTTCCATTTTATATGCTTCAGCCATTTTCTTGATTTCTTCTTCAACTTCTTCCTCTGTAGGCTGAATATTTTCTACTTCTGCAATCTTCTCAAGAACCAGTCTTGTCTGGATTCTCTTAAGAGCCTGAGGTTTCATTTCTTCCTGCATCTTTTCTGCTGTCATTCCTGTGAACTGGAAATACTGCTCCATTGTAAGTCCCTGGGACTGCATTCTTCTGGAGAAATCATCCAGCATCTGACGAATCTGTGTATTCAGCATTGCATCCGGAATTTCCATCTCTGCATTTTCGATTGCTTTGTCTACAGCAGCGTTTTCTTTTGCTGCACGTGCTTCTTTTTCTTTCTTTTCTGTCAGGTTCTTTTTGATATCTTCTTTGTACTCTGCAAGAGTATCAAATTCAGAAGCATCCTGTGCAAAATCATCATCCAGTTCCGGAAGTTCTTTTGCTTCTACTTTCTTAACGTCACACTGGAATACAGCTTCTTTGCCAGCCAGTTCTTTTGCCTGGTAGTCTTCCGGGAAGGAAACCTTAACTTCTACATGGTCTCCGGCTTTTGCGCCAACCAGCTGATCTTCAAATCCAGGAATGAAAGATCCTGAACCAAGGGTCAGCGGATAATCTGTTCCTTTGCCGCCATCGAATGCTGTTCCATCGATGAATCCTTCGAAATCGATTGTTGTGATATCGCCGTTTTCTGCTCCACGGTCTTCTACTGTAACTGTTCTGGAGTTTTTCTCCTGTTCTTTCTTCAGTTCAGCTTCAACATCTTCATCAGTTACTTCTGTATCTGCCTTCGGAACTTCTACTCCTTTGTACTCTCCAAGAGTAACTTCCGGTTTAACTGCAACTTCAGCTGTAAAGATGAAAGCTTTTCCTGGTTCAGCCTGTGTTACATCAATCTGTGGCTGGGAAACGATCTCCAGATCACATTCTTCAAGTGCTTTGCTGTAATGTTCCGGAATCAGCGCATTAGCTGCATCTTCAAGGAAAATTCCTTTTCCATACATCTGCTCGATCATTTTTCTTGGAGCTTTTCCTTTACGGAATCCCGGAAGAGTGATTTTTCCTTTTGCTTTCTGGTATGCATTCTGCATTGCTTTCTCTAAATCTTCAGCAGAAACCTCAATTGTAAGTTTTGCCATGTTTTTTTCCAGTTTTTCGACGTTTAAACTCATGTTTCCTGTTCCTCCTTAATTTTCAGGTTTATACCTGTGTTACTTCTATTTTTTATATCCCTGCCGCCTGTTCTTCAGTAGTGCAGGTATCTGTATCTCCATATAAAGAAATACAATTACAGTCATTATCGTAGTATAGCACAACAGTCACAAAAACGCCAGTATTTTTTTAGCGAAAAGCCCTGTTTTCCCTTGTTTTTCCTTTGTTTTTCCTTTATTTACGGGAATAAACCACAGATTCCGCAATTTCCTCTGCTGTTTTTGCACCAAGAAGCTGTTCGATAAGGCTCAGTGCAAAATCAACTGCTGTTCCAAGGCCTCTGCTTGTCGTTACATTTCCGTCGATCACAACTTTTTCTTCAGAACGTTCTGCTCCTTTCAAACCCTCCATGCAGGAAGGATATGCCGTAGCTTTTCTGTTTTCAAGGAAACCAAGTGATGCAAATACTGTCGGTGCAGCGCAGATCGCAGCGATTTTTTTACCACTGTTGTAAAAATCTGTAAGCAGATCTGTAAGCGGTTTATATTCTCCCAGATATTTTGTACCAGGCATTCCTCCTGGAAGTACAAGCATATCTGCATCTGAGAAATCTGTTTCAGAAAAGATTCTGTCCGTCTGCATTACAATCTTATGTGAAGTAGTCACTGTTTTTATTTCTTTTATTGAAACTGTTTCAATGCTGATTCCGGCTCTTCGCATAAGATCCACAACAGTCAGACCCTCAATATCTTCAAATCCGTCAGCAAGAAAAATATATACTTTTTTGCTCATAAAAACTCCTCCGTTCTTTATGTTATTGCTGCTCACCGGCATTAAGTATAGCATTTTTCCATAAAAAGCGATATACTAATTCACAAAAAAGATCTTGAAAAATGGAGGAAAAAATGGAGATTGAACGTAAATTTCTGATAAAAAAAGAGCAGCTTCCTGCTGATTATTATTCTTATCCCTGTCATCAGATCGAACAGGGGTATCTCTGTACAGAACCAGTGGTGCGTATCCGCAGACAGGATGAGGAATATTATCTCACTTACAAATCAAAAGGTCTTATGGCAAGAGAAGAGTACAATCTTCCCCTTACAGAAGAAGCCTATCTTCATCTGAAGCCGAAAGCCGACGGTCTTGTCATATCCAAAACCCGCTATCTGATCCCCGAAAAAGACAGGCTTACTATTGAGCTTGATGTTTTTCATGATGACTATGAAGGTCTCCTGCTTGCAGAAGTAGAGTTCATTTCTGAAGAACAGGCAAATTCCTATACACCTCCGGCATGGTTCGGAGAGGATGTTACCTGGTCATCCGCCTATCACAACAGCACACTCAGCAAAGGAAAAAGCAGGAATTAATCTTCCTGCTTTTCTTCTGCATGTTTTTCCGGAACATGCGCCATATCATCTTCTCCTGTCATAAGAAATTTACGAATTGCAAAAAGTATTGCTATTGCAATAACTCCGATCAGTGTCTGGGTTGTCTGAAGATGCTCCACTACCATCTGCCTGGCTGTTGCAAACAGAAGCACCTCCACAACTGTCTGTGCAGAATGAAGGCAGAGCATTTTTACAAATTCAACACCAACTACCAGTGACAGTGCATTAGAAAGAAATTCCGAAAAAAAATCCATATCCATATTCAGGACAGAAATCTCAGTCACCGCATGGATCAGACGTATTCCTGCCAGTGCAATCACTATGAGGATCACTATTGACAGAAGAATTTCTGTGTATCTGGCAATATTATAGATCCACTCATTAAATTTTTTACGAATTCTGTGGTTTACTTCCCGGCGCATAGTACCTCCCATAATCTTTGTTTTAGTAAAGTTTATCACGGGAGATCATATGCTGTCATGTGCTTTCCTGTATACAATGCTGTTATGATGTACTTTTCAGCATACAAAACAATCTCAGAAAACCTTTGTTGTCCATCTGCTCATATCCCAGACTTCATTTACCACTTCCTGATAAAATTCAGGTTCATGACAGATCAGCAAAATGCTTCCTCTGTATTCTTTCAACGCTGTTTTCAGTGCTTCTTTCGCATCTACATCCAGATGGTTCGTAGGCTCGTCCAGAAGAAGGACATTTGTATCCCTGTTTACAAGTTTGCACAGGCGAACTTTTGCCTGCTCACCGCCACTCAGCACCCTTACCTGGCTTTCAATATGCTTTGTTGTCAGTCCGCATTTTGCAAGTGCAGAACGAACCTCATACTGTGTATAAGATGGAAATTCCTGCCACAGTTCTTCAATACAGGTAGTTTTGTTGTCACCTTTTACTTCCTGTTCAAAATATCCAATGGCCAGATTTTCACCTCTCTCGCAGTTTCCTTTAAGTGCAGGAATCAGACCAAGAATACTCTTCAGCAAAGTGGTCTTTCCGATTCCATTGGTTCCAACCAGTGCAATCTTCTGACCGCGTTCCATCGTGAAATTAAGAGGTTTTGAAAGTGGTTCATCATAACCAATCACAAGGTCATGTGTTTCAAACAACATTTTTCCAGGAGTACGCCCATAACGAAAATGAAACTCCGGCTTCGGTTTTTCTGCCGCCAGTTCGATCACATCCATTTTGTCAAGTTTCTTCTGACGGGACATTGCCATGTTTCTGGTTGAAACACGGGCCTTGTTTCTTGCAACAAAATCCTTCAGTTCGCTGATTTCCTGCTGCTGACGGCGATATGCTGCCTCAAGCTGCGCTTTCTTTACTGCATAAACCTCCTGAAAATGATCATAATCTCCCACATAACGGTTCAGCTCCTGGTTTTCCATATGATAAATAATATTTACCACATCATTAAGGAATGGTATGTCATGCGAGATCAATATAAATGCATTTTCATAATCCAGAAGATAACGTTTCAGCCAGGCAATATGTTCTTCATCCAGATAGTTGGTTGGTTCATCCAGAAGGAGGATATCCGGTTTTTCAAGAAGAAGTTTGCCAAGGAGAACCTTCGTTCTCTGACCGCCGCTTAAATCTGTCACGTCACGGTCGAGTCCCAGATCAAGAAGTCCGAGTGCCCTTGCCACTTCTTCTACTTTTGCGTCGATCACATAGAAATCATGCAGTGTCAGTTCGTCCTGAATAGTTCCCAGCTCTTCCATAAGTGCTTCCATCTCATCTTCACCGGACGTTCCCAGAAGGTCACAGATTTCATTCATTCTCTGTTCTTTCTGAAGCAGTGGATCAAAAGCAGACTTCAGGACTTCCTGTATGGTCATTCCCTTTTCCAGAACTGCATGCTGATCAAGATAACCGGCATGGACATTTTTTGCCCATTCCACTTTACCTTCATCGGGCATCAGCTTCCCGGTCACAATGCTCATAAAAGTAGATTTTCCTTCACCGTTAGCGCCTACAAGGCCGATGTGTTCTCCTTTGAGAAGTCGAAAGGAAACATCCGAAAAGATAGCTCTGTCTCCAAATCCATGCGTGAGATGTTCAACGTTTAATATACTCATAAAATTCTCCAGTTAAATTATTTCAGAAGATTTTCTGTAACTTTTTCAAGTTCATCTCTGATCTTAATATGCTGTGGACATACTTCTTCGCATTTTCCACATTTTATACACTCTGTGGCAGATTTTCTTCCGTGGCTGCCTACAAGCCAGTTTTCCTGATGAAGAGCCTGCTCTTTGCTTCCGTACAGTGTCAGATAATTCATTGCTGTAAATGATCCTGAAATTCCGATTTCTTTCGGACAGACTTTTGCACAGTAATTACATGTTGTACATGGAATCAACGGGATTTTTTTCAGTTCTTCCTGTGCTTTTTTGAGGGTTTCTTTTTCTTTCTCTGAAAGTCCCTCAAATGTCTTCATATAAGAGAGGTTGTCTTCCATCTGAGCCGCATTGCTCATTCCTGACAGAACTGTGATAATTCCTTCCAGACTTGCCGCAAATCGAACTGCCCAGGAAGCTGATGAAGATTCCGGTTCTGCATTTTTGAGGATTTTTTCCACACTTGCAGGTGGTGTAGCCAGCATTCCGCCTTTTACTGGTTCCATGACAATAACCGGTTTGCCGTGTTTACGTGCTACTTCGTAGCATGCTCTTGACTGGATTGCAGGGTTTTCCCAGTCTGCGTAGTTGATCTGCAGCTGAACAAATTCCATTTCAGGATGTTCAGTCAGGATTGCTTCCAGTTCTTCCGGTGTTGAATGAAAAGAAAATCCAGCATGTTTAATGAGTCCCTGTGCTTTTTTCTCCTGAACCCATTCCCATAGACCGAATTCGTTGAAATATTTTGTACGCATCTCTCCAAGGTTATGTAACAGATAAAAATCGAAATATCCTGCTCCTGTCTGTTTCAGAGATGCTTCAAACTGTGCTGTTGCATCTTCTCTTGTTTTACAGTTGATCCATGCCGCATTTTTGGTTGCAAGCTGAAATTTTTCTCTTGGATATCTTTCTACCAGTGCCTGACGGATTGCATCTTCACTTCCTGCATAAGCCCAGGCAGTGTCAAAATAGGTAAATCCTGCCTCCATAAAAAGATCTACCATTTCTTTTGTCTGTTCAATATCAATTGTTTTGTCTTCCAGCTGTGGCAGGCGCATAAGACCAAATCCAAGTTTTCTGATGTTTTCTCCCAAATATGACAAATCCATCTACCTCCTGTATTTTGTATATATTTCTGCACTCTCACAGAATATAGCCACCTGACCGGTCAGCAGCGTATTACTATTATTTTAACACATTTTTGACTCATTGTCTCAGAAAATATATTCTAAGGCCGTCAGCCATACCTTTTACCATCTTTTTCTGATATGAGGTTTTCTGCATCCGCCGGTCTTCTGACGGATTTGACATATATCCCATTTCAATCAGTGTAGTCGGAACTTTGCTCCAGTTATTTCCGCTCATAGAATCAGTTTCCCAGATATATTCTCTGCGGCAGCCTGTTGCCTTTACATAGGAATTCAGAACAGCCTTTGAAAGTGCATAACTTTTTTTGTACATTTTTGCAGAAACTGCCGGATTTTTCCTCGTGACACAGATTGTCATGGCGCCTGTTGCTGAAGATGAATCAGCGCCATTTGCATGGATTCTGAGATATGCATCCGCTTTTGCACGGTTTGCAGTTTTGGCCCTCTGGACACAGCTCTTTGGCGTTTTGTTATCTTTACGGGTCAGTATCACTTGGCAGCCCTGTTTTTTTAATTCAGTACGCAGTTTCTTAGCTATTGTGAGTGTTAATCTGTATTCCGGAACTCTGGTTGCAACACCTTCTGTTCCTGAATTATCGCTTGCTTTTCGTTCTGAAGCTCCCGGCCATAAAGGTTCGTAACCGGAAGCTACCACTCCGGAATGTCCCGGATCCAGCACCACAACCGGAGTCCAGATGCCGCTGCTGTTAATCTTCCGTCCCTGAACTGTTATGTTTGTTTTCATTTTACCCGTCTTTTTGTCAAAATACCTGTAATGATTTTTCACGAACTGCCAGCCTGTTTTCATGTTTCCTCTGGAATCCAGATAATAGTACGATTCACCTATTCTTCGGAAACCTTTAAGTTTCCTGCCGTTAAGATAATATTTTTTCTTTCCTTTGATAGTTTTCCAGCCTGTATAACCTGACTGAACCTGTGTTGTTATCTCTGACCCTGAATCTGCTCTGACTCTTCTCTCTGTCTCCCCTGTAAAACCGATCAGCATGATCAGACATAACATAATGCAGCTCCATTTTCGAATATTTTTCATAGCCTTGCTCCTTCCCCTTCTGACATCGACAGACTGCCAGTTACTTATTTAAAATTTATATTTATCCACTATAATAAAAATATACTCAATATATTTTTTCAGTGTATTTCTGCTGATATGAGATTGCACGTACTTTAGCAGGATTTTCCAAATCTGTCAAGCGAATTTGTGTGCTACGTGTGTGCTACGCTTCAAAATCCACCACTTTTTCAGAAAATTTTCAGAATTCCAGACATAAGAAAAACCCCGGAAAATCAAGACTTTCCGAGGTTTTAATAGTTTTCTGTATTCGATTGAAATTATCGTTTGGAGAACTGTGGTGCTCTACGAGCTGCTTTGAGACCGTATTTCTTACGTTCTTTCATACGTGGATCACGTGTAAGGAATCCAGCTGCTTTAAGAACCGGTCTGTATTCTGCATCTGCTTCAAGAAGTGCTCTTGAAACGCCATGTCTGATTGCACCGGCCTGTCCTGTATATCCGCCACCTTTAACGTTAACAAGTACGTCAAATTTGCCTTCTGTCTCTGTAGCAACGAGTGGCTGACGAACGATAACTTTCAGAGTCTCTAATCCGAAGTATTCGTCGATATCTCTTTTATTGATTGTGATTTTGCCTGTACCAGGTGTAAGGTAAACTCTTGCGATTGATTTTTTTCTTCTTCCTGTTCCGTAGAATTTTGCGCTAGCCAATGTTCCTACCTCCTATTAAAATGTTAAGGTTTCCGGTTTCTGAGCTTCATGTTTGTGCTCTGGTCCGGCATAAACGAAAAGTTTCTTGTACATGGTTCTTCCCAGAGGTCCTTTTGGAAGCATACCTTTAACTGCCAGCTCAACAACCTTTTCCGGTTTTTTAGCCATCATTTCTTTTAATGTGGTTTCTTTCATTCCACCAACATAGTCTGAATGATGATAGTAAACTTTCTGATCCATTTTCTTACCAGTTACTTTGACCTTGTCAGCATTAATAATGATTACATAATCACCTGTGTCTACGTGTGGTGTGAACTGAGGTTTGTTTTTTCCTCTTAATACGCTAGCAACACCAGATGCCAGACGGCCCAGTGTACAGCCTTCAGCGTCAACTACATACCATTTTCTTTCGATTTTATCTGGATTAGCCATATAAGTCTGCATGGTTTTACCTCCTGTTATTTATCAACGATAGTTTGTTTAATCACGACTCTGCGTGATATCATATATAATTCCTGGTGATCAGTGCAAATATATACTGCGGAAATGTCCGAAACCGCTGATAAAACACCTTTGCCGGGGCTTTGGCTCAGGAGTCATCGCACTACGTCACATTGAGTAATTCTACTATAGGGCATTCCGTATGTCAACAGTTTTTTCCAGATTTTTTACGGTTTTTTTACTTTTTTGAACTGTTTACAATATAAATACCAATGCATACAAGAATCAGTGATATTACACTGAAAATTCCTGATGCCTGATCTGCCTCTCCCAGAAGGATTGCTGACAGAAATACACCAAATACAGGATTCATAAATCCAAACACTGCAACCCTTGACACCGGATTATATTTCAGAAGAATTCCCCAGAGAGAATATGCAACTGCTGATACCAGTGCAAGATATACAAGAAGCGCCGCACCAGAAGGTGATACCCTGCTGATCCTGCCGCCCATGGCCCCGCCTGCTGCCATCAGAACAAGTCCACCCACAATAAACTGATAGCCACTTAACATTACCGGGTTGAATTCTTTCGAGAATTTTTTTACATAAACAGAAGAAAAAGCATATGCAACTGTCGAAAGAAAGATCGCTCCTTCTCCAGCCAGACTGAACTGAAGATTCATTCCGTTCAGATTGATAAGTACCACTCCTGCAAATCCCAGTACACAGCCGATGATCTTCCTGGAAGTGATCTTTTCCTGATGAAACAGAAAACTTGCCACAAGGATCGCAACAAACACATTTACCGCCTCTATAATAGAAGCTTTTACTCCACTGGTATGTGCCAGTCCCATATAAAAAAAGAAATACTGAATAATCGTCTGAAGCATACTCAACCACAGTATCTTGCCTGTTGCCTTTTTTTCAGGCAGAAGGATTCTTCCTTCCATAAAACTTCCTATTATAACAGCCAGAACTCCTGCAAGTGCAAATCTGCAGCCTGCAAAAAGAATCTGCGTGGCAGTATCGGCTGAATTTATCTCAAATAATCTGTATCCTATTTTTATGCAGGGAAATGCGCTTCCCCAGAGAAGACAACACAGCAATGCGCCAAGCCATACAACCATTGTCTTCTGCATAAATTCTTCTTTTATATTAATACCTTTCATTTTTTCCTCCAGTAACAATATTCTCATAAACCACAAACGATTCTGCTGCCGTGGCTCAATGCTTTTATTATGCCACACAACGTCTTATTATTCAATCAATTACCCACCTGAATGTAAATGGATATTTTTTGCCCACTCTGACATAAATGAGTATTTTTTTCCCATTCTCTTCCGTTTGTCAGTTGAATCTGTGTCAAAATGGTAATACTATAACTGCACACAACAACATTTACAGCATTCTATCAAACATGAAAGGTGGTTTTAATATGTCTAAAAAAGGATTAAAACTCGGTGTGGCACTGGCTGCCGGTGCCGGAGCTGCTGCCCTCCTGAAAAAAACTTCCCAGGAAAAACATACCACATCAGATTCAGCCGTAAAATCCGGTGTATCGCATTCAGACTATCGAAATACAGAACTCGGAAAACATGAAAAAAACAGCAAAGGTATCTACTATACCAACGGTAACTATGAAGCTTTTGCCCGCCCGGAAAAACCGGAAGACGTTGATGACAAACATGCCTATCTCGTTGGCAGCGGTCTCGCTTCACTGGCTGCCGCCTGCTTCCTGGTACGTGACGGACAGATGAAGGGCTCTCATATTCACATTCTTGAGGCTATGGATATTGCCGGCGGTGCCTGTGATGGCATCTTTGATCCGACACGTGGCTATATCATGAGAGGCGGACGTGAAATGGAAAATCATTTTGAATGCCTCTGGGATCTATTCCGCAGCATTCCTTCACTTGAAACACCAGGTGCTTCTGTTCTGGACGAATTCTACTGGCTGAACAAACACGATCCCAACTACTCTCTGTGTCGTGCAACTATCAACCGCGGAAAAGACGCTCACACAGACGGCAAATTCAATCTCAGCCAGAAAGGCTGCATGGAAATCATGAAACTTTTCATGACAAAAGATGAAGATCTCTACGACAAAACCATTGAAGATGTATTTGATGAGGAAGTATTTGATTCCACATTCTGGATGTACTGGAGAACCATGTTTGCATTTGAAAACTGGCACAGTGCTCTTGAAATGAAACTTTATTTCCAGCGCTTTATCCACCACATTGCAGGTCTTCCGGATTTCAGCGCCCTGAAATTTACAAGATATAATCAGTACGAATCTCTGATTCTTCCAATGCAGAAATATCTGGAGGACGCAGGTGTTGATTTCCAGTTCAACACAGAAGTCACCAACGTTCACTTTGAATTCAGAGATAACAAAAAAATTGCTTCTTCTATAGAATGTCGTGTAAAAGGAGAAGAAAGAACAATTCTTCTTACCGAAAATGATCTCGTCTTTGTTACAAACGGAAGCTGTACAGAAGGAACCATTTACGGTGATCAGGATCATGCTCCGAATAGCAATGCAGAAGTCCGTACAAGCGGCTGCTGGTCTCTCTGGAAAAATATCGCAGCACAGGATCCTGCCTTCGGTCATCCTGAAAAATTCTGCTCAGATATCAGCAAAACCAACTGGGAATCTGCGACTGTCACTACATTGGATAATAAAATCATTCCTTATATTACTGATATCTGCAAACGTGATCCCAAAACAGGCAAAGTCGTTACAGGCGGCATCGTAAGCTGTCAGGATTCCAGCTGGCTCTTAAGCTGGACTATCAACCGTCAGGGACAGTTCAAAGAACAGGATCCGGATAAAGTCTGTGTTTGGGTCTATGGGCTGTTTACAGATGTTCCGGGCGATTATATCAAAAAGCCGATGAAAGAATGTACAGGTAAAGAAATTACTGAAGAATGGCTCTATCATCTCGGTGTTCCGACTGATCAGATTGAAGATCTCGCCGCAAACAGTGCCGTATGTGTACCGACCATGATGCCATACATCACTGCATTCTTCATGCCACGTACGAAGGGCGACCGCCCGGATGTTATCCCGGACGGCTGTGTAAACTTCGCTTTTCTTGGTCAGTTTGCAGATACACCACGCGATACGGTTTTCACAACCGAATACTCTGTAAGAACTGCCATGGAAGCAGTTTACGGGCTTCTTGGTGTAGACCGTGGTGTTCCGGAAGTATGGGGCAGTGTTTACGATATCCGCGAACTTTTAAGCAGCAGCGTAAAACTTATGGATGGTAAATCTCCACTGGAAATCCAGCTCCCGGGACCGCTTAACCTGATCAAGAAACCTCTGCTCCATTTCGTAAAAGGAACTGCGATTGAAAAAGTCCTCAGAGACTATGATGTACTGAAAGATAATATGTAATAAAAGTCCGGAGTGAACTGTACAATCTGTGATTCACTCCGGGCTTTTTAGAACTTTTCTTATTCTATTGTATTTTACGTTGATTCCCTGATCACAAGTTCAGTATCCAGTAAAAGGGACTTCATTTCTCCCTGTGGGTTTTCGATCAGCTCAAGAAGCATTTCACACGCAGAATAACCCATCTGAAATTTCGGCTGATTTACAGTTGTAATAGAAGGAGTTGTCATCGATGAAAGCTCAATATTGTCAAATCCGACCACGAGAATATCCTTCGGAACATGAAGATGAAATCTCTTCGCTGCACGAATCACTGCCGCTGCAAAAACATCTGATATGGCAAAAAAAGCATTAGGTCTTGTATCAGAATTTAAAAGCCTGCATACAGCAGCATAGGCCATTTCATAGCTTACTTCAGGAAGCTGGACAATCCACTGCTTCGGTATGCGTATCTCTGCTTTTTCAAGCGCATGTAGAAATCCCTCCTGACGTCTTCTGGCGTATTTAAAATTTCCGGGCCCGTTGATCAGAGCAATCCTGCTTCCCCCATTGGAAAGCAGATATTCTGTTGCAGTTTCCGCCGCCCTTTCATCGTCAATACTCACATACGGATAGTCAGCATTTTCGTTATATTCGCAGCACTGCACAAGGGGCGCAACAGCTCTTATCTGATTCAGGGATTCTTCCGAAACCCGGTTCAGAAGGATTACCCCAGCTGCTTCCACACGTCTCAGAAGATTGCAGAAATCGACCATGGTTCCTTTATTCAGATGTGATTCATGAATCAGCAGATGGCAGCCATGCGCCTTTGCAGACACTCTGGCTCCTCTGATAATCTCCTGATAAAATACATTTTCAATGCCTGGTATGTTCAGAACAATCAGTGGCTGCGTTTCTTTTGAAACTGTAACTGTATTTTCGATCTGATATCCCAGCGACCGCATGGCTTCTTCTACCCTGCGTATCGTCGGTTCCTTGACCAGATTTCTGTGATTCAGCACTCTTGATACTGTTGCCGGTGACACATCTGCTTTTTCGGCAATTAATGAAACTGTTATCTTCTTCATAGGTTTTCTCTTTTTCAGGTTTTTATTAATATTATAAAGTATTTTCTTCCTGTTTAACAGAGATAATTATTCACCTTTATGAAATTTTTGTTTTATCTGCGGTCCGATAATCTGCACCATGATAACTACCAGGAGAATAATTCCTTTGATCGCGTTATTGATAAGTGAATCCATTTTAAGGGACACAATAATTTTATCAATGATTGTATAGGACATTGCACCAAACAGAATTCCAAGGCATTTTCCTTTTCCGCCTGACATGCTGATACCGCCCAGAACCGCTGCGGCGATCGCATACATTTCATAACTGTTACCTGTAGTTGCCGGGTCAGCAGATGCATTCATGGCGATCCACAGAAAAGCACCGATTCCGACAAGTGCACCCGCGATAACAAAAACTGAGATTTTTACAACAGCAGTATTGATACCTGCCATCTGGGCTCCTTTCATATTACTGCCCACTGCATATACTTTTTTGCCATATTTTGTGCTTGTTGTGATATACACAAAAATAAGCGTCATGATAATAAGGATCAGACCAACGATCGGAATAGTGGAAACTTTTCCGTTTCCAAAATTATAAAGTGTCTGATAGGAGGACTGACTGTTTGCCATCTTATACACAGAACTTCCTCCGCCAATGAGCTGCTTGTCCACATGCTGGCAGAAATACTGTGCAAAAGAACGATAGATAAGCATGGTTGCCAGTGTAACGATAAATGCAGGCATCTGGATCCAGCCGACCATTACTCCGTTGAGCAGTCCGCAGAATGCGCCAAACAGTACTGCAAACAAGAAAGTCAGAAGAATACTGTTTGTCATGTTAAAAATGATAACGGAAAATCCACCGTCCAGTGCAAGCATGGAACCTACCGACAGGTCAATCTCGCCTGTAATACAGATCAGTCCCATTCCAAGGCCAATAATTCCAATGACAGCTGAATGACGGAATACATTCATCATTCCACTCCATGTAAGACCGTTTGTTGTCAGCGCATATACGATAAAGATTGCAACAAAAACAACTATATAACTGTTTTCACCAAGGAAACCTGTAATACGTCCAGGAATCGTTGTACTTTTTTTATTCATTCTCTGTTCCCTCCTCTGCCTGTGCCGCATTTGTTGAATACATCATAACTGTCATTTCATCGATTTCCTGATGTTTCAGAATCTTTATGATCTCCCCGTTATAAAATACCGCACAGTAATCTGCTACTTTCTGAATCTCCGGTATCTCCAGTGTGTTGATCAGGATTGTTTTGCCCTGTTTCGCAAGTTCCAGGATCAGTTTGTAAATTTCTGCTTTTGCACCTACATCAATACCCTGGGTGGGATTGTCCAGAAGCAGAATTTCCGCATCTGTATTCAGCCATCTTGCAAGAAAAACTTTCTGCTGGTTTCCACCACTTAAGGAGGTGATCAGGTCATTACATGAATTTGCTTTGATATTCAGCATTTTTTTATACTTTTCATACCGCTCTTCTTCTTTTTTTCGCGATATGGAAGGTTTCCATGCAGAAAGCGTATGTTCAGAAAGATACATATTTTCAAGAATGTTCATATCAGGAATAACAGAGTTTTCTTTTCTGTTGGAAGCGAGCATCGCGATCTTGTCTTTCATTGCAGTATGTATGCTGTGATCGTGCATAACATTTCCCATCACACGCATCTCACCGCCATAGGCTCTCGTCACACCGAACATACACTGCATCAGTTCGCTGCTTCCTGCTCCCTGAAGTCCGGTCAGCCCTACAATACTTCCCTTCTTCACATTGAGATTGATATTATGGAATCCCTCACCGCTGAAATCTTTCAGTTCAAGAATCGTATCTCCCGGTTTTCTTTCTTCATAAACGTCCTGATCGGAATATTTCTCGCCGACCATCATTCTGGTCACGTTCTCAGGAGTCGTATTTTCAATCCTGCCGGTTCCTATAAATTCTCCGTTACGGAATACCGTATACCTGTCTGATAACCGGAAAATCTCCGGCATTTTATGAGAAATGAAGATAAAAGATGTTCCTTTTTTCTTCAGATTATTAACGATTTCAAAAAGATGAGCAACTTCCTCATTATTCAGAGATGTTGTCGGCTCATCCAGAATCAGAAGTTTTGCCTTGAAAAACAAAGCTTTTGAGATTTCAAGCAGCTGTTTCTGACTGGTTTTTAATTTTGAAACCTGCTGTGTTGCATCAATATCCACACCTAGTTCATGAAACAGTTTTTCAGCTTCCCGAATCATTTTTTTCTTATCCAGTCTGCCGAATTTCGTTGTATATTCTTTCTGAAGGAAAATATTTTCATACACCTTCAGATCATTAAAAAGATTCAGTTCCTGATGTACAAATGCAATTCCAAGACTTTCAGACTGTTTTATCGTGATATTTTTCAGCTTTTTACCTTCAAATTCTATTTCACCTTTGTCGCACGGAAGCACACCTGTCAACACATTCATAAGTGTTGATTTACCTGCTCCGTTTTCACCGAGAAGAGCATGCACTTCCCCTTTTTCTACTGTAAGCTGTACATTTTTCAGTACCGGAACTCCACTGAAGGACTTACAGATGTTTTTCATCTGCAATAAACTCATAATTTCGCCTCCCCGCCCGAGTTACCGGGCTTTCTGTTATGTCACCTGAAAAGCAACTTCACTTCTATCAGAGAGAAGGGAACTATAAAAGTCCCCTTCTGCACTGGTTTTATTTTACATTTTTGTTTTTAGAAAGAAGGATAATCTTTTACATTGTCCTTGTTAACGATCTCACATGCGATAACGTGATCCTGTTCAACATCTTTTCCATCCAGATAATCAACCATATCCTGGATTGCTGTCTGGATCATTGCCGGGCTGTATGTTACAGATACAATACCACCAAACTGATCTGCAATATCTGTGAAAGATTCACCACGAAGTACTGCATAAAGTTCATCAAGACCGCCACAACCTGTCAGATAAGGTGTATTTCCAAGGAATTTTTCTTTTGTTGCATCATCGATTCCACCGCCCTGAAGAGCTTCAAGGATACCCATTGCAAGTTCATCATCTTCTGCATAGAACCATTTGATATCTGCATTGGAAGCATCGCCGAGAAGAGATTCAAAAGAAGTCTTTGTATCGGAACGGCTCCAGTTCATGGCACCTGAATATGTGATAGATTTCAGATCATCTTCAGACCATTTTGCATCGTCTGCGATTGTTTTTCCGTCATATTCCAGTTCTCCGGTAAGGTACTTTGTGAATCCTTCATCACGGAGAGTTGTTACAGAAGAAGTATCTCCTTCGTATACATAAACTGCATCACCAGGTTTCATACCCTGCTCTGTATAGTAAGCTGCACATGCTGCTCCGATACCTTCATTGTCACCTTTTACATTGGATACTGCGCTGTCAGCAACACCATCGATAATACGGTCAAATGCAACGTATGGGATCTCAGCATCAACCAACTGCTGGATAGCAGACTGTACAGTATCATCGATAGGCTGGATAACAACTGCGATATTGTCTTCGCCTGCTGCGATGATATCTTCGATATTTACGATCTGTTCTGCTGCATCTGCAGATGTGATCAGTTCAGCACTGTATGTTCCATCACCGTTTACTTCTTCGATTTTTTCTTTTGCAAATGTTGCAACAGAACCTGTCCAGCCATGATCTTCCGGTGCTGTCAGTACATAAATATGTGTTGCATCTCCGTCACCGTCTGCAAATACAGGTGTAACCATACTTCCTACTGTCATAGCTGCGATCAGTGTGCACACTAAAGCTTTTCTCATAATTCATTTCCTCCTTTTGGAATTTGATTGATTTTTAATAAGCGGCTTTCTTATCCGCATTATTTTCTTTCTATGTGATATCTCAGATCACAAACTGTCTCATGTATCTGAGTGAAAGTTTCAGGCTGTCAAGAACCTTTTCTTTTGAGCCCTCAAAATTCTTGTCCTCAATCTCAATACATGTATAGCCATCATAATCAATATCTGTCAGAGCAGATACGTATTTGCCCCAGTCCACATCTCCAAGTCCTGGAAGCTTCGGTTTCATATACTGAAGTGGATATGCCATTGTTCCATATTCTTTCAGTTTTTCTTTTAACAGTTTGATATCCTTATAATGTACATGGAAAATCTTGTCCTTAAATTCGTAAATCGGCTGGATATAATCGATCATCTGCCATACGAAATGAGAAGGATCATAATTGATTCCAATATAATCGCTGTCAAGGATGTCGAAAACCTTTCTCCAGATCACCGGAGTTGTCATCAGGTTCTGTCCGCCCGGCCACTGATCTCCGTCAAAAAGCATCGGGCAGTTCTCTATTGCAATACGTACACCTTTTTCTTCAGCGTATTTTACAATTGGAATCCAGATTTCTTTTACAAGTTCAAGGTTTTCTTCAACTGTTTTTGTCTGATCTCTTCCAATAAAAGAAGTAACAAGGTTGATTCCCAGTTTGTGGCTTGCATCAATCACTTTGTAAAGATGTTCAATGTTTGCGGCTCTTTTTTCCAGATTTCCATCCATTGTATTCGGATAAAACGCAAGTGCTGAAATCTCAACATTTTTTTCTTTGCAGTAAGAAAGTATCTCTTCTGCTTTCTGATCGTCCAGGTCATTTACATCAATGTGGCTGACTCCTGCATATCTGCGCTCTGCTTTTGCTTTCGGCCAGCAGGCTACTTCCACACATTCATAACCGATTTCTGATATGGTATCGATCATTTCCTTAAAGTTACAATCTTCCAGGATTGCACTGACTAAACCAATCTTCACTCCAATTCCTCCTCATCTACACGAACGGTTCTTCCCAGTTCACTTGATTTCAGGCTTCCAAAGATGGCTTTCATTGCACTTAAGACACTCTTTCCCGGAACAGCAGGTTCTGTTCCGTTTTTTACTGCCTCTACAAATCCATCAATGATCCCTGATTTTGTCTGGTTATCATTTGTCTGAATCTGGTCAATGTCGTAGAAGACTTTTCCTCCATCTCTGCGAATCAGTTCCAGGCAGTATTTCGGATCATCATATATTTTCAGTATACCTTCTGTACCATATATGATCGTGGAATTATCTTCTTCTCCATAATATGTCCAGCTTGCTGTCATGGTTCCGATCACACCACTTTTCATCTTGTAGATGCAGATCGCATTATCATCAACTCCGATCAGATCACCGTTACTGTCTCTCTTATCCAGTGTTGTAACTGTTGCTGTTGTTGCTTCTACCGTATCTTCCAGGAGATACTGGATCAGGTCAGTTTTATGTACTCCAAGGTCTGCCATTGCACCCATTGCAGCTCTCTTCTTATCAAAGAACCAGTTCTGAGGACCGGCATCCACACTCCATGTCTCTGGACCGCCATGTCCGAATGTTGTTTTGAATGTGAGGACTTTACCTATGTCGCCTCGTTCTATCAGTTTGCGTGCTTCCATATGAGCCTTCGCAAATCTCTGGTTCTGACCTATCATCAGAATTTTTCCCATTTTTTCTGCTGTATCCACCATAAGCTGACAGTCCTTAAGAGAAGTTGCCATCGGTTTTTCACAGAGCACATGTTTTCCTGCTTTTAATGCTGCAACTGTAATTTCCGCATGAACATGGTTGGCTGCACATACACTGACTGCATCTATTTCCGAATCTGCCAGCATAGTTTCAATACTTTCATAAGCCTTACAGTGATATTTCTCTGCAAGTTCTTCTGCACGCTGCAGATTCAGATCATAAAGGCCAGCCAGTTCTGCATCCGTATTATCCAGATATTCCGGAATATGACGAACCTGGGCAATTTTTCCACAGCCGATGATTCCGATTTTTATCATTTTTCTCCTCCTTTATGATTCATTTTTCTTTCATTTTTATTTCACTTTTGTTTCATTTTTCAAATAAAATATAGCATTTTTCATTTTTAGGGTCAATCTTTTTGTGGCATCCGTATATTTTTTCTATGTATTGTATGATTCTTTTATTTATTTTTAATGTTTTTGTCTATATTTTTCTTCTCTTTTCTGAAATGTTTTCATTTCTTTCATTTTATAAAGAGAACCTTCCAGTTGCCAAAGCAAAATCCCGGATAATGTACTCCACACTATCCGGGATTATTTTTATTTGTTAAAATCTTTCAGGATTTTTCACTTATTATTCATTCTCTGCTCCAAAAACTCTCAGAACTTCCAGACTCAGAAGATAATAAAAACACTGATCCGAATCATTCAGAATCCGGAGTAATTTCCTATAACGCAAAAAAGACACGCATTCCTGCATGTCTCAGTTAAAACCTACCTTATATTTTCAGGATATTCCACGCCTTCCGGAAGTGGCTGCCATTCATTAAGCCCAAGACTCTGTTTGAATTTTGCCTGTTCCAGACTGAGTTTCGGAAGATCATCTTTCAGGTAATCCATAAGTTCCTGGATTCCCTCTCTCGTCACATTGTTCACTTCAAAAATCCGCTCACATCCCATATTTTCCATCCACTGTCTCACCATAGGAATATTGGCATAAGGTGAATCAACCTTTGTGATAATACCGATCAGCGGCCGGAGAAGGAAGTTTCTGCTTCCATCACTGAACAGATTAAATGGCTCATTCGCTGCCTGTACAATCGCAATCACATCTGCTTCAAAAGAAAAACAGGCAAGTCCTACACTGAAATGTTTGGATTCAGCATATTCTCCTGGTGAATCAATTGTATCTTCATTTGAATTTGTATACTGTGTCTTATGATAATGAAGTTCCTCGCCTTTCAGCGCCTGTGTCAGAGATGTCTTCCCTGCCTCACTTCTTCCCATCAGAAAAACTTTTTTCATTGTATCTCCCGGTCCTTAACTCCTGTGAATCTCACATACGCTGAATTTCAGTTCATCACGGAAAAATCTTACAACTTCTTCCACCGCTGTCATCACTTCAGAAAGTCCGCCTGTAATAATCAGTGTTCCACAGAATCTGTCCATAAAACCAACCTGCACATGTGCAGCCTTCACCGCAATGTCAGTCGCAACCACTACAGCCTCCCACGGTGTAAAACGTATCAGCCCTATGGATTCTCCTCTGTGGTCTTCCCCTTCATGGACACCGATATGCAACGCCAGATTCTGATAAACAGATGAATCCGAAGGACTCATGACATGAGCCAGATCAATAGACTTTCCCGGAACTCTCACACGTGTCAGCCGGAGTTTTTTTCCTTTCAGATTTTCATAATCATCATGAAACAGCTTTTCAAGAAATTCTTCTCTCGTTATTCGTTCCATGCCGCACTTCCTATCTCTTGGTTATATCGCAGACTACATATCCCAGTGAATCTCTGAAATAATTTACAATCTCTGTCATTGCGGACATAACATCTGAAATCTCTCCTGTAATGATCAGTGTTCCTGTAAAGCGGTCTGCAAATCCAAGATATACATTACCGCTCTTTACTGCAATGTCAGATGCAATAACTGCTGATTCCGGCGGTGTCATATTCATGATTCCAATTGCCGATGATCCGTAATCCACCTGCGGATTAAGCCCCAGTTTCTGATAGATGATCGGAGCCGGACCGCCCATCACATGTGCAAAAGTGATTTCTTTACCAGCTACGGTTTCCTGTACAATTCTTATCTGTTCTCCATGATCATTAGCCATTAACCGTTCCCCGCTTTCAATAATATGGCTGCCGCACGCACGCTACAGCCTTCTATGTCTTACTGTAAATTTTACTCTTTTTCCCAATCAATGTCAAGGTGATTTTATTCAAATTCGTCAACAAACAACTATTTTTATTGTTCAAACCCACATAAAACAACATGTGTGAAATAATACAAAAAATCATTTGTTGCTTCAGGTTCAAGGAGAAGGTCTACCGCAGCTTCTTCCACTCCCATTCTTCCCATTCTGTCACGTCATTCAGACGTTTTGTTCCCGGTGTAACCATCTGTCCTTCCATTCCTGGCTGAAAATCCCAGGAAACGCCAAAACAATCAATCTGTCTGCACCCATATCCATGAGCTCCCTCCTGAGATGCAGTATATACGCAAGTGTTCTGATCAAGATATTGAGACGGCACCCAGTATGGTTCCTCATGATGATATGCCATTAAAATGTTTTCTCTTGCAGTGATCATATTTCGTATCCCCTTTTATTTTTGACCCGAAAGCACAAAAAACTGCTGCCCCGGCATCTGCCGAAACAACAGTTTTCTATAAATCATATTTATAGATCAATACATATCTGACTGATCGCTGTCAAAATAATTAATCTTCATGGAAGCCTTAACTTCATTCAGTGTTTCTGCAGCTTTTGCTTCTGCAACACGACTTCCCTCTTTCAGGATATCAAGCACATCCGGGATACGCTGTTCCCAGTGTTTCCTTCTCTCGCGGATCGGTCCAAGTTCAGCCTGCATAACTTTGTTGAGGAATTTCTTGACTTTTACATCGCCAAGACCGCCTCTTCTGTAGTGGTCTTCCAGCTCTTCCAGATTCTGGTATTCCGGAAGGAATTCCGGGAAATATTCCGGTTTGCAGAATGCTTCCAGATAAATAAATACAGGATTTCCTTCCACACGGCCCGGATCTTCCACACGAAGATGATTCGGATCAGTGAACATGGACATGATTTTTTTCTTAACATCTGCTTCTTCGTCAGAAAGATAAATGCAGTTGCCAAGAGATTTACTCATTTTTGCCTTTCCGTCGATACCTGGCAGACGCAGGCATGCCTTATTTGACGGAAGAACGATCTTAGGATCAGTAAGAGTCTCTCCGTATACAGTATTGAACTTATGAACGATCTCTTTGCACTGTTCGATCATCGGCATCTGGTCTTCACCAACCGGTACATGAGTAGCCTTAAATGCAGTGATGTCAGCAGCCTGACTGATCGGATAGCAGAAAAATCCGACAGGAATGCTTGCCTCAAAGTTTCTCATCTGGATTTCTGCCTTAACAGTAGGGTTACGCTGTACACGTGCTACTGTAACAAGATTCATATAATAGAAAGTAAGTTCTGTAAGCTCCGGTACCATGGACTGGATAAAAATAGTGGACTTCTCCGGGTCAATACCGCATGCCAGATAATCAAGTGCTACCTGAATGATGTTCTGGCGGACTTTTTCCGGATGTTCTGCATTATCTGTCAGAGCCTGTGCATCTGCGATCATAATATAGATTTCATCATAATCGCCGGAGTTCTGAAGTTTCACTCTCTCCATCAGAGAGCCTACATAATGCCCTACATGAAGACGCCCTGTCGGACGATCTCCTGTTAAAATAATCTGTTTCATTTTATTCTCCTCATCAGCGCACAGCTGTCAGGATTCCTGCTGTGCCTTTTCTTCTATTAGATTTTCCTGAATTTCCCCTGAGTCAGCTGATGTACTTTCAAGATTTTCGAGGACTTCCTCGCAGCCTTCCTCTGCTGTTCTCTCATCATATGGAATAAAATCCATGTGATGTCCTACGTATTTATATGCCGGACGTATGATTTTGCTTGCATTGAGGATTTCTTCCAGACGATGAGCACTCCAGCCCGGAATACGTGCAATTGCAAAAATTGGTGTAAACAGCTCTTTGGGGATTCCAAGCATAGTATAAACGAAACCACTGTAAAAGTCTACGTTTGCGCATACATTTTTAAAAAGTTTTCGCTGCTCCATTACCAGACGTCCTGCAAGTCTCTCGACCATTTCATAAAGAGCAAATTCTTTCATCATTCCCTTTTCTTCAGCAAGCTGACGGGCAAATCTCTTAAGGATCACCTCACGCGGGTCAGACAGTGTATAAACTGCATGTCCCATACCATAGATCAGACCTGTACGGTCAAAAGCTTCTCTGTTCAGAATTTTACGGAGATAGTTTTCCACTTCTTTTTCATCTGACCAGTTTTTGACATTTGCCTCAATATCTTCAAACATATCCTGAACCTTCAGATTTGCACCACCATGACGCGGACCTTTAAGAGATCCGATAGATGCAGCTACAGAAGAATATGTATCTGTGCCGGATGAAGTAACCACATGAGTAGTGAATGTGGAGTTGTTACCACCGCCATGCTCAGCATGAAGGATAAGTGCAATGTCCAGTACCTTGGCTTCCAGTTCTGTATAGTTTCCAGCCGGGCGGAGCATCAAAAGAATATTTTCCGCAAGAGAAAGTCCTTTCTGAGGATTGCGGATAAACAATGTCTCATCTTTACGGAAATGACAATAAGAATGATAGGAATACACAGCGATCAGTGGAAGCTTCGCTATCATTTCAATGCACTGGCGAAGAACATTCTCTGCAGAGATATCTTCTGGTTTTGAGTCATAAGTATATAACGTCAGAATACATCTCTGCATTGCATTCATAATATCCTTGTTTGATGCCTTCATAACAACGTCACGTACAAAGCGTCCGGAAAGTGTTTCAAAATTTGCCATCACTTCCGTAAACATTTCCATGTCAGTTTTAGACGGCAGTCTTCCGAAAAGAAGCAGATAAATTGTCTCTTCAAATCCGAATTTTCTTCCTTCAAGGCCTTCAACAAGTTCATTCACATTAATTCCCTGATAATAAAGACGTCCATGCGCCGGTATATTACGTCCGTTTATCAGATTATATCCTGTTACATCTGAAATTTCAGTCAGACCTGTAAGAACGCCTTTTCCGGCGGAATCACGCAGTCCTCTTTTTACATCATATTCAACATATAAGTTCGGGTCGATCCGATGATTATTTATAAGTTCTTCCTGGAGGAGCACCATGCTTTCTTTCAGGTTTCCCATTTCCTCCAGGTTCATCATTTCATGATCAGCCATTATTCTTTCCTCCGTTCTGTTTTTCATATTGTAATACTGTACAAAATTAAATTGTAATCTATTTTACACGAATAAATAATAAAAAACAACATTTTCATTCAATATTTTAGGTAAACAGTGGAATTTTTTGTTCCTCTCTGCTACAATATGTTACAGTTATTTAACTTTTCAGGAGGTTTGCTATGAGTTTTGATAAATTAAAACAAAACTTGATTGATATTATAAAGGAAGAGCAGGCAAAACTTGGTTTCTTCAAAGAAGATATCCGACTTTACTATCCTCTCTCATCCCTGAATCATTTTTTTGATTCAGAGGATAATGCCGCTGAAATGCAGGCACGTCTGGAGAGACTTCCTACATCCATCACAGACAAACTCGGACAGATTGAAGTTTCCCACAGAGGTGACCGTTTCTGCTTTCATATTCCACAGGAAGGAACCGTTTATGTTCATGAAAACACAGCTCCCAATGAATTTATCCACAGACTTGTAGAGCTGGTTTCCAGACATGACTGTACCATGAATGAAATCCTGAATCTGTTCCATACTTATTCAGAGAATATTATCTCTGAAGAAATGAATAACGGTGAATTTGACCGCCTGATCCGCTTTACCGACAGGCCGGAAGATCCTTATTATTACTGTTTTAAGGACGAAGGCTGTCACATTATCTATCATCGTTTTCTTCCAGAGGATTACAACGATTTTGATTTTTAAAAAGGAGGCATTATATGTGTACTGCAGCAACTTATAAGACTGAAGATTTTTATTTCGGCAGAACTCTCGATTATGAATTTTCCTATGGCGATCAGATTGTTATTACCCCACGTAATTATCAGTTTAAATTCCGCCATGCAGACTATCCTGAAAACCACTATGCAATGATCGGCATGGCACATGTGGCAGGCGACTATCCTCTTTATTATGACGGCATTAACGAAAAAGGACTTGGCATGGCAGGTCTTAATTTTGTCGGAAATGCAGCCTATGCGAACGTAAAATCAGGCTGTGATAATATTGCACAGTTTGAATTTATTCCATGGATCCTGGGTCAGTGCGCTTCTGTAAAAGAAGTACGCGCCTATCTTACTCACATGAATCTTGTCAACACCCCTTTCAGTGAGCAGCTTCCTCTTGCCCAGCTCCACTGGCTCATATCAGACGCTGATTCATGTATTACTGTAGAATCCACATCTGACGGACTCCATATTTATGACAATCCAGTTGGAGTTCTGACCAACAACCCGCCTTTTCCACAGCAAATGTTTCAGCTGAACAATTATATGCACCTTTCACCAAAACAGCCTGTAAATACTTTTTCTGAGGCACTTGACCTTAATGCATACAGTCGTGGAATGGGAGCCCTCGGACTTCCTGGCGATCTCTCTTCTGCTTCACGCTTTGTACGGGTTGCTTTTACTAAGCTGCATTCTTTATCCGGCAATTCTGAGTCAGAAAGTGTAAGTCAGTTTTTCCACATCCTTGGCTCTGTGGATCAGCAGCGTGGATGCTGTGAAGTAGCCGAAGGCAAATATGAAATCACACTCTATACTTCATGCTGCAATGCCACCAAAGGTATCTACTATTACAACACCTACGAAAATCACCAGATCAGTGCCGTAGATATGAACCGTGAAGATCTGACCGATGATACTCTTATCTGTTACCCGGTAATTCAGGGGGAACAGATTAATTTCCAGAATTAAATATCTAAAGCGAGGTAACTATATGAATTTAGGAAATATCATGCAATTAAAAAACTCCTGGGCAACTTTTACCCAGAATCATCCCAAATTTCCCAAATTTCTTCAGGCAGCAGGTACTGCTGTCAAAGAAGACACACTGATTGAGATCAGACTCACAACTGCCGAAGGCAAAGTAATTGAAACAAATCTTAAGGTAAAGGCATCCGATATTGAACTTATCAGGAATCTGTATTAAATCAAAGGCCGCCACAGAATGCGTTGGTCAGCATTCTGTGGCGGCCTTTTTATCTTTCAGTTATCTGATACGTATTGTTCGTTTGATCGTAGGTCCATATCCGCCTGTATCGTCTTTTGAATAACAAGGTGTCATGATCAGTTTAAATGTCTTACCGATTCTGTTACCGTATACTGTCTCATAAACTGTAAATTTATTTCCTTTGCCCTTGATCTTCGCTCCTGACATATTGATATATTTCAATCCCGGGAGTTTCTTGTTCAAACGTACGGTAACTGAGAACTTCGTGTAAGTGTATTTACGCCATCTCCATGAGCTTCCCCATTTTTCCCATCTGTAATTGTGTTTCAGATAAGCTTTTCCTACGCTGATAGACTGGATCGGGAGTTTTGTTTTTCTCGGTGTCTTGATCTTTACGTATGCAGGATCTCCTTCTATCCACTGACCGCTCGCATTCTTTGCCAGCTGTACGAATTTAAACTGATATTTTTTGTTTGGTTTCAGTTTCTTGATTGTAAACTTACCGCCATCTTTACGTGTTGTTTTAAGTTTCCATTTTTTTCCGGATTTCATATAAACCTTTACCGGATTTTTTGCACTCCAGCCTGATTTTGATTGTACTCCGTATTGATTACAGTTCCAGAGAACCTTATTGTAATAAACACTGTAACCATCCGTTTCCGGCTTTTTCGGTTTTATGAAAATATTAAGCGCTTTGGATACTACTCCATTGCTGGCCTTAACACTTACCAGATCGTAATCACTCTTATAATAACCTGAACGATCACCACAGACAGTTATAGTAAATGTAGCTGAATTACGGCCTCTGATGTCCCCACTGGTAAGACATGAGGAACTGATGCTGTCAAGTTTATCATCACTGTTGGCTGGAATTGTTGTAGCTGTAAATGTTACTGTTTTCGCCTGTTTTACAATACTGCTGTCAAAATTCAGATTAGACGGTGAACTGGTAAGAGAGACTCCCCTGGCAGGAATATAATCTCTTCCGCTCAGGTTCATCTTATAGGTGGTGAAATCTTCTACCGGTGAAAAAAAATAAGCAAGTTTAATAATATAAGTTCCCGGATCAAGCAGAATTGTATGGCTCTTCTTTGCTCCATGAATATCCTTGATCAGACTCAGTCTGAACTTCGGATCATTATTCTTCGTCAGAAATAATGCAATTTGTTTACTATTGCTCTCACTCTGAAGATCAATCTTCAAAAAACGACGGTTAGGTGTATAGACTGAAAAATATCTTGAATATAATTCCGGCTGTTTAGAAGCATTTCCAAGTACACCCTCTACTGGTCCTGCAAGCGGAATCGGCTGTGGCCGTTCGAAACTCTTACCACCATTATCACTTAACGGTACTGTTGCTGCTGCATTGATTTCCCAGCTGGTTCCTCCATCATAGTACGATTTGAATTCAAGCAACATTTCTGCTGATTCATTAGGTCCAAATATAACATAGGAAGTTTTGGTGTCGCTGAGCCCGGTCGAAGCATTACTGCTGGCAAATGCAGCAAGTTTGCTTCCTGACTCTACAATGACATTTGTACGTTTCGTGGTTATGCTGATATTCAGTTTCTGATTCTTATTGCAGTTATTTTTTATTACAAGTTTTATTTTATAATCGCCTGAAAGATCATATGGCGAAACGCTGTAATGGTCCTCGCCTCCTTCAACAATGTTTATCGGATGTGTTATCTCCGCCTTTACCCCTGTGCTGCATGCCAAAAGCATAATCAGCAGTGTTGCAGCAACTACTGCAATTCTTCCTGTTTTCTTTAATATCCTCTTCATGCAAATCCCTCCTTTACTATGATCAGAACACATAATTCTACGTACTCTGATTTTATAATAAAGGAGGGATTTCAACATCACCCAAAAGTATTATTATCACCTGTTATCTGCTTTTTCCATGCTCACAACGATTCCGCGGACACGCGCTTCTATCGCAAGTTCTGTTCTGTTATCAAACCCTGTCTTGTCGAGCATGTGCTGGATATGCACTTTTACTGTATTTTCTGAAATACAGAGTGCCTTTGCAATCGCAGAATTAGACATTCCACGGGTCATCTCACGAAGGACTTCAAGCTCCCTGTCTGTAAATTCCAGATTATCTGACATCCCGAGACAGATTCTTGGCGGACTGTCAGGATAAACAGATTCCCCTGCAATCGTCCGATCCATAACCTCAAGAATCGTTTCTTTTGAAGATTCCTTGAACCAGAAACTGTCTATCCCTATTTCTCTTGCTCTTTTTAACCATGAATTCTCAGCCATGGAGGTCATGGCAATGATCTTAATTGCAGGACGCTGTCTTTTTAATTCTTTCGATGCATCGAGCCCATTGGATTCATCATTCATCAGAATGTCCATAAGGACCAGGTCTACTGCCTCATTCTTAATCGTTTCTGACAGGTGAGCCGCAGTATCCAGGGAACGCACAATTTCATAACGTTCACTGTTTTTCAGATATAATCCGAAAAGCTCTCTTGCAACAAACTGATCTTCAACCACTACTACTCTTTTTTTCAAATTCCTTCTCCCCACGGAAATTCCAGCCTTAACATAAATGATCCGTTTCCGGATACCTTCATTTCTCCTCCTGCAGTCTCAGCCAGGCTTCGGAGATTTTTGAGACCGCCTTTTTCTCTGATTTTTCCGGATGGCTGAATACCATTATTGGTAATTTCCGCATATATCTTATTATTGTTATTTATAATTCTGAAAAACACCTCAGTACCTCCGGCATGTTTTACCGTGTTGCTGATGCACTCTTTTAATGCACGCAGAAAAATCCCCCTGACTATAATATCTTCCGGAAGTTCTCCCTCACAGATAACCTTTATATCCAGATCCTTCGCTTCCCTTACGATCCGCTCCAGATTTATCTCGGGATTGCTGAATGTGCCGCTTTTTATTCCGACTACAATATATCTGCACCAGAAAAGCAGGTCTTTTCGACTACGCTTCCGGACTGGCCTGGCAAGATAAATCTGAAAAACCAGCAATGCCCTTCCGATCTCATCGTGGACTCTTATCCTGGTCTCGAGTATCTCTTTTTCTCTTGTGATTTTTTCTATTTCCCGGCATAACTCCTGGAGACGCAGATTCATTTTTTGAAGCCGTTCATTTTCGGCTCTTAGTTTATGATTCAGCTCATACTGTCTCGTCACCTCAAAGGCTACGATTTCCCTGATGCGTTTTTTTCCCCCCGTAAGTACTGTCTGCCTGAAATCCCATACCGTTCCATCTTCAAGCTGTACTGTGATTACAGGTTCTGTTCTGATATATTTTACGCCTGCCGAACCTTCCCGTGCCTGCAGTCTGTGCCACATATCTTTTGCATTTACAATTCCACTATCCAGGATCTCTCCACACAGTCGGTTCATCTGAACATTTACGAGAACCGGTGTACCGCCTTCAGTCGAAAAGCATATTCCATCCGGCAGATTATCAAGACTCTCTTTCACTGCCTCAGCTGTGAGTACTCTGTCTTTAAACTTTTTACTTTTTATAAGAAGATTTACCTCCCAAAAAGTCATTGCCGCAACCATTAATATGACAATAAACCATGGAAGATTTCCTGTCAAGCCCGCCAGCCAGGACCTGCTTTCGCCCTGAAGCATATCCTCTTCAAGATCTGCCATACCCTGGAGCAGAATTGCAGAACATACCATTGGCGGAAACGAATAGATACATAGTATGCTTCTTTCTCCATTAACTATGTTTTTGATAAATATATAGGCTGAGGCGATCACAAAGAGCAATTCATATATTCCTGTTATTATCCGGATCAGTACCGGCAACTCACTAAACAATGTCATTTTTATCCTCAGCCGGCACTCTCACCGGCAATGTCAGTGTTATAAATGTCGCATCCTGTTCATTTTCTATCTGAAGAATTCCGGCGAATTCTTCTATTCTGTCATGCATAAAATCCACAGGAATAACCAGATCTTTAACCTGCGCTTCAATTCGTAAACAAATGTCTTCTGAACACTCAAGATTAATAAGCCAAGCACTGCAGTTGCCAATAATACGCTCTGCAACATTCTCAAAAAATGTATATAGAAAAAGGATCCTGCTGCCCGAGAGTTCCATATTACTGTCAATGCTTCCAATTGACCGCACACCGTATAGTCTGATATAATGCAGAGATTCTTCAATTGCGATCTGCAGTTCTCCTGTCGATATTTTCTCTTTCTGGTGCATCAAAAGAATCAGATTTGAGCATCTTTTAATATAGACAACCAGTACGGCGCCGTATTTCATTTTTTCTTCAAAAGCCTCCTCTTCATCCGGAAGTGTATCGAGGATATTCTCCAGATGTTTCAGCTGTGGTGCGATCTGACTGTATATGCTGTCGTAAATTCTGTTCTGCAGCTGGATCTGCGTCTTATTTTCGGCAATTTTCTTTTCTTCCTGAAGCAGTGCATTGTCTTCTTCAAGAATTTTTCCAAGTTCAGCAAGTTTATTGTTTACCTCATTGATCTCAGTCAGATCTTTGAGCCAGTAAACATAACCGCCCCCAATCGCATGACTTCGAAGCGCCAGATTACCGTTTTGAAGCATAACAGGTGCCGCTTGTGCTTCTCTGATCATATCGTTTGAAACTGAAATGCTGCTCTCTGATTCAAAATGAAATCTACCCTCATTATCAATAATTCCGCCATGAAGTCCGAATATTTTCCACATATTCCCATAACCGTCATTTGTAGGAAAAAGTCCGGCCTGGATGAGTGCTTCCATAAATGCCGGAAATATAAAACCGATTACTTCTGTAGTTTTAAATAACCTGTGAAAAACACCATCACGGTTCACTAAAAATAAAACCACATAGATCATTCCGATTGCCAGTGGTATAATCGGCATCCAGATATTACTTCTGTTTTCCGTTGTAGCACATCTGCGCAGTGCGATCACAATTATGATCACAAAGAGGAGAATCAGCCAGGCAATCGACACAAAGTACAGCGGACCATGCACGTAATTTTCCTCCCACATTTCTATTCCCTGTGGGAAAGAAAAAGCCAGCTGATGGATATCATTTGTGAGAATACCTCCTGTGATTACTGATGCTGGTATGTACAGAAGTTTCCATCTTCGATTCATCTGTGTACCACAGGCAAGTCCTGTATGAAGTACCGCAAACAGCATCGACATAACAATAAATGTCTGTGGAAAATAATAAAGATACCATATATATCTGCTGAAACAACTGCCTGAGGGTAAAAAAACGTATTTTATTGTTTTTATAATAATAAGAAATAAAAGCAGTACAGCTGTCAATTCAAGATATTTTCTTTCTTCCTGTCGGATAACTCTTCGTCTGATCTGCACAAGCCAGATCAGAGCTGCCAGGATGAACAGAAAAAATATCAGAATATTACTGGAAACCAGACGATATGAATCTCTGGTCAGACGGATCACACCAGTCATCAGAACCAGTAATACACAGATTATATTCAGAATTTTTGTTTTGCGGCTACTGTACATAAATCCTCCATCCTGTCATAGATGAACCTGTTTTTTGCTGCTGTTTGCCACCCGAAATGCCCTCGGAGTCATATGATAGTGTTCCTTAAAGACCCTGTGAAAATAACTGTTATTCTCATATCCTACTGCCGCGATCACATCATTGATTGGGAGATCTGTCTCACACATCAGCTCCACCGCCTTATTCAGGCGTTTCCTCTGAAGAAGCTCCTTGAAATTAAATCCTGTACTTTTTTTTATCATTTTACTTAATGTATGCATAGGCAGGTGGAGCTGTTCACATAATTCTGTCAGTGTGGCTGTTTTATACTGCTGTTCAATATATTCCAGAGTTGTCATGGAAATCATGTTTTCGTACTGATTCGGAACTCTCATCTCCACATACTGCACAGAATCCAGCAGATAAAGAAAAATAAGTCCCATCGTCGTCTGATTTATCTTATTCTGATCTCCTTTTCCAGTCACCAGTGAATAGATCATATTCTCAAGGAGATTCTGGATCTGAAGTACCTCTGCAACCCTGAAATGCAGATATTCTCCACGTTCTTCATCCTGACGCAGAACATTTACCAGAAAATCTGCCAGAACATTATTATTTCCTGCCATCGTATACGCCACATCAAAAAATTCCGGAAGGATCATAAAATTAATCGCAATGTCATCCTTTCCTGCCGGAAGGATCTCATGGCGTGTAAACTGATTCAGAAAAAGGAGTTCCCCTTTCTGAATGACAACTTCTTTTCCACCGATAATGTTGACAAGTTTCCCCTGACAAACATAAAGCACCTCTATAAAGTTATGTCTGTGTGCAGGAAAATGAATAAACCGGGTATGCGTGCGGACTGTGATCAGTTTTCCCTCATTAAACATCTTGGCACTGTCCACGATAAAGTCACACCCTGAAGTATACAGATCTCTGTCCACCTCTGCAACTCCATCCAGTATTTTCCGCTCTTCCTCTGTTATTATTTTCAGTTGATCAAGTAACGCACGCTGCATAAATTCTCTCTTTCTCCAAAAAAGGCGGAAGTCATAGACTCCCGCCCTCTTTTAAGGAATTATCTTATTAATAATGCCCGCTTCTGATTAGTACAGTTTTGCGTAATCAGCAACGTTGTCTGGTGTGAACTGAAGTGGCTCGCCAAGAACGATTTCTGTTCCTTCATCATCAGCTTCTGTGATTGTGAATTCACCCATATCACCAGCTGTAAATGTTTCGTCAAGTGCTCCAGTGATGTCACCTTTTACAAGTGCCATTGTTGCATATGCGGAAAGATTTCCAAGGCCTTCCATATCCCACAGATAGAAGTATGGGCAGGAATGAGCATCATCATCACCTGTATATTCCTGCATTTCAGAAGGAAGTCCAAGACCTGTCAGTTTGCAGGAAGATTCGTTATCCTGAAGGTATTTAGCTGCTGCTGCAATACCAACTGTTGTAGGTGCGCAGATAACTTTCAGATCCGGATAGTTCTGAAGAAGAGCTGCTGTCTGGTCTGTAGATTTCTGAGGTTCATCATCACCATAAGCTACTTCTACAAGTTCCAGTTTGCTGTATTTCTCATCGCCTTCCATGATGGATTTCATAGCATCGATCCAAGCGTTCTGGTTTGCAGACTGAGATGTTGCAGAAAGGATAGCGAACTGTCCTTCTCCACCGGAGATATCAAGAACTGCGTCCATAAGAGCCTGTCCAACAGCCTGTGTACCAGCCTGGTTTACGAATACCTGACGGCTGTCTTTGTTCGGAGCGGAGTCGAAAGAAGAAACTTTGATTCCAGCATCCATAGCTTCTTCCAGTTTAGCCTGAAGCGCATTAACATCGTTTGCGGAGATGCAGATTGCATCCGGCTGCTGGGAGATCAGGTTATCAAGAACTTTAATCTGAGCGTCAGCTGTTGCTGCTTCCGGATATACAACATCTACTGTTGCACCTTCAGCTTCTGCTGTTTCTTTGAATGCTTTTGCTGCGATTTCGAAGAATGCGTTACCTGCTGATTTACCAACCAGTGCGATTTTCTGTCCGTCGCCTGCTTTGTCATCTGCCATTACAGGTGCTGCACAGCCAAGTACCATTGCTCCACAAAGAAGTGCGCTGATAATTTTTTTGTTCATTTTGTTTTCCTCCCTTGGAAATATAGTTTTTTATTTGCAACTGCTTTCCTGCTACAAGAAAGCAGTCGGCTTGCATTATTAAATTGTATTAATTTTTCTTTACGCTCAGAGAACGTTTTATATTTCCGATGATATTCGGAAGAGCTACTGCTGCGATCAGAAGAACACCGATGATCAGCAGGATTACCTGTGCATTGACATTTCTCTGGCCAAGCCCTACACGAAGGCAAACGATAATGAATGCGGAAATAAATCCACCTGCGATATTACCTTTACCACCTGTAGAGGAGATACCACCAAATACTGCCATTGCGATAGCATCCATTTCAAATCCGTTACCTGTTGTTGTGTTTGCACCGTATGAAGAAGAAACAAGGAACAATGCACACAGTCCGGAAACTGTACCCATGACAGTGTAGATGATGAAACGTATCTTCTGTACATGAACTCCAGAATAATATGCTGTAAGACGGTTAGTACCGATTGCATATACACGGCGTCCAAATGTGCTTTTACCTAAGATTACTGCAAAGATCACGGAAAGGATCACTACAAGGAACAGGATATAAGGAACATTTCCAACTTTGCCGCCAATTGCACGGAAGCCGTCTGTGTTGCTTGCTGAAATACTTCCACCACTTCCAAGAACGATTTCGGAGATACCACGGAAGATGATCTGTGTTGCCAGTGTAACGATCATTGGTGGCAGTTCCTGGAATTTTGTAAGAATAAATCCATTGATTGCACCACAGATTGTACCAACACCAAGTGCTGTGATAACTACTACGATAAACGGAGCATTTGTATTGCAGACAATACAGCTCATTGTTGCAGAGAGACACACGATAGCACCTACGGAGATATCAATCTCACCAAGTACCAGAATGTATGCCATTGGCAACATCATAAATACTTCTGCCAGATAAACCGGCATCTGACGGAGCAGACTGCTCAGGTTGTAATACTCAGAAAACATTGCACAGAAAATATTGACTGCAATAAACAGCAGGACAAGGATTCCCTCCCAGGAAAAGATCATCTTCTTCACTGGGCTTTCCGGCACATTATTAATACTTCTTCCAGATTTTCCAGCCATGATTACATCTCCCTTCCTTTCAGTGCATTCTTGTCAGCGATACGCTGCAGGATTACGTTCATTACTACTACCACAAGGATAATAACGCCCTTGATAGTGTTCAGCCATAACTGGTTGAAGAACGGGATCAGTGGAAGTGCTTTTGCGATTGTTGCAAGGATCAGAGAACCAAGTAAAGCACCTACTACAGTACCACGTCCACCACTCATGCTTACACCACCGATAACGCAGGCTGCGATAACGTCCATCTCACCGCCGTACTGCATATCAGGCATTGCAGATGCATATACGGAAACCTGAAGAGCTCCGCCAAGACCTGCAAGAAATCCCATGATAGTATAAACAAGAAGTTTGATATTTTTTACATTGATACCGGATACTTCTGCTGCACTCGGATTACTTCCGACTGCATAGATCATACGGCCTGTTCTGGTCCATTTCATAAACCAGAAGAAAAATACATAACATACAATGATTACCCAGATTACTGCATTCAGTCCGAGGAATTTTGTTGTTGCAAAATTCTTGAACTCACCAAGTGCTGCTGCACTTGCCCATTCACCACCGTGGGATACCTGATAGCCAAGTGCACGGTAGATATACATGAAGCCCATGGTTGCAATGATCGGAGGTACGTCAGCTCTGGAAATAATGAGACCAACAACAACTCCACAGACAACACCGATTGCAAGTGCGATCACAAATGCAAGTGCTGTGCTGGAAATATGTTCATATTTCAACAGCATACCAATGCTCATACCCGAAAGTGCAAGTGTTGACATAATAGAAATATCGATTCCGCCAACAAGCATTACACAGAGCATACCAAGTGACATTACCATTGTTACTGCGTTGTTTTTAAGCATATCCATCAGTGACTTAGGCGTCAGGAAAGATGGATTGATTGCTGTAATGATTACAAAAAGAATAATCAGGACAATTGCGAGCAGTGCTTCACGGGAGCCTGTAATCTTTTTCATAACTGATTTCTTTTCCATTATTTGGCACCCCCTGTATGACCTTTTTCCATAGCAAGTTCAAGGATTCTTTCCTGTGTTGCTTCGCTACGGCTCAGTTCGCCTGTCTTGCGTCCATTGCACATTACAACGATTCTGTCTGCCATACCAAGAATTTCAGGCATTTCAGAAGAGATCAGAATGATCGCATAACCTTTCTTTGCAAGGTCACCCATGATTGCATAAATCTCAGCCTTGGCACCTACATCAACACCCTTTGTAGGTTCGTCCATGATAACAACTTTCATTTCCTGGCTTAATGCCTTGGCAACAACGACTTTCTGCTGGTTACCACCGGAAAGAGAACTTGCAGGCTGGAAAATATCAACTGCTTTTGTATCAACTTCTTCCAGAAGTTTCTTTGCAAGATCACGTTCTGTCTTTTCGTCGTTAATTCCGCCCTTTGCATATTTGCTGATGGTAGGAAGTGTTACGTTTCTTCCAAGTCCCCAGCTCATAATCAGACCTTCTTTCTGACGGTCTTCAGGAAGAAGAATGATACCTTTTTCCATTGCTTCAGACGGCTGTTTAATATGTATTTCTTTACCTTCCAGGTAAACTTTACCGGAATCCGGTTTTGTGATACCGCATACAGCTTCTACTGTCTCTGTACGTCCTGCACCTACAAGGCCTGTAAGTCCGAGGATCTCACCTGCACGTACTTCAAAAGATACCTCTTTGAAGAAACCTGTTCTGGAAAGATTTTCGATTCTCAGCATCTCATCGCCAAGTTTAACTTCCGGTTTCGGGAACAGATCCTTGATCTCACGACCAACCATGGCCTTGATAAGATCAGCATTTGTGATTCCGTCTACATCATATGTTCCGATGTACTGTGAATCACGGAATACTGTAACGCGGGAAGCCAGGCGATACATATCTTCAAATCTGTGAGAAATAAAAATAATGGAAACTCCGTCAGCCTTCAGCTTATCAACCAGTGTATAGAGTTTTTCAGATTCAGATCTTGTCAGTGCTGCTGTAGGCTCATCAAGAATGATAATTCTTGCATTAGTTGACATTGCTTTTGCAATTTCTACCATCTGCTGCTGAGCAACACTTAAAGTACCCATTTCTGCTGTTGCATCAAAATCTGCATCCAGCTGTTTCAGAAGTTTATTTGCTTCTGTGTTCATGGCTTTCCACTGGATCATTTTGTGTTTGATGATCTCGTGTCCCATGAAAATATTTTCTGCAACGGTCAGATGCGGATAAGATGTCGGATGCTGGTAAACAGCTGCAATACCTGCTGCCTGTGCATCTTTCGGTCCTTTGAAATCCACCTTCTGTCCATTTAAGAACATTTCGCCTTCTTCTGCCTTATGTACACCGGTGATAACTTTGATGAAGGTTGATTTACCTGCACCGTTCTCACCCATAAGTGCGTGAACCTCACCAGGTTTTAACTGGAACTGTACATTGTTCAGTGCCTTTACACCCGGAAATATCTTTGTTATGCCTTTTAACTCAAGAACATATTCAGACACGGCTCTTTCCTCCCTTTTCCTAAATCTTGAATATATTTTAACATTGATGTATTTTTTTTAATACAGGAATATATTTTGAAATGGGGTAAAATATTTTGCACTTATATGCACAAAAAATTCGGAGGGAACATCTCTGCTCTCTCCATTTTTGACATATACATTGATATTTGTTTGTCATTTGTTATTGATTTCGCAGCATTTTATGGTATATATATTTCATGGTAATTCCCGATAGCAAAGCACTTTTTTATATGTTATACTTATTACGACCAAAAAATTTATGTATCACAATACTATGGAGAAATATATGAAATTACTAATCGTAGACGATGAAGAGCTTACACGAACAGGTGTGATCAGTTCCATCAACTGGGATTCTCTCGGGATCACAGAAGTTTTTCAAGCAGATGACGGTGTGAATGGTCTTGAAATGGCACGCCTCCATAAGCCTGAGATTATCCTCTGTGATGTCCGTATGCCCAGAATGGACGGCATCACCATGCTGGAACGTATGGAAAAATTTCTTCCGGACATGGTTCCTATCTTTATGAGTGGATATTCTGACAAAGAATACCTCAAGGCAGCTATCAAACTCAAGGCTGTTAATTATATCGAAAAGCCTCTGAAACCATCTGAAATAGAAGCTGCAATCCAGGAAGCATGTGATACTTACATTCAGAAACAGCATTCTCATAGAGGCGAGACTATGCATTCTCTGGAGACCGCCTCAAACCTGGCATTACAGCTGACACTTCCCTATGCCGGTAATTCAGAAGCTATTGAGCATCTTGCCACTGAACTTCAGCTTTCTCTCGGTAATGCCACTTATTTTACATCTTATGTTGTAAAAACAGATACTTCTTTGGAATCTACCACTACATCACTTGTATCTTTTTGTCAGGATTTTCAGAATTTTATGTCAGAATACCGGATCAACTGTATTTACATTGAAAAAAAATCCCGTTATCTGGTATATTTTCTTATCAGCCAGAGCCGTCCTCAATCCCAGGCACTCTCAGCAGCCGGTCAATACCTGAAAGACTATTTTTCCGGATACGGCAAATTCTGTATGGCACAGGGCGATGTTCTGTGCGGAATTTCAAGGGCTTACCAGTCTTATTCTTCTGCAGTTATTCTGTTGCAGAGCAGTTTCTTTTTTACACCGGGAATACTGCTGACTTCTGAACTGCTGCAGACTTCACCTGACAGCACTTCTGATATTTTTTCCGGTTCTGTGGAAAAAACTTTTTCTGATGCACTCTCCCATGGAGACCAGGAAAATTCTTCCCAGATACTTGAACAGCTTTTTAATGCTTTTTATCAGAACCACAACTACCTGCAAAATCCGGTAAAAGATCTTTATTACAGACTCTTTCTTTGCATTGAGGAAGCATACCGCCAGCAGAAGATTACCGGAGACGGCACAAAAGACAGTATCGCAGAGATGATCGAAGGCTGTTTTTCTTTTCAGGATCTTCATCAGATTCTTTCAGAAAAAACCGCTGATTTTTTCCATAAGGCAGCCTCTGCCTCAGAAGAAAATCCGACAATTTTTATGATCAAAGAATATATCGGTAAAAATTACATGAACGAAACCCTTTCTGTAAAAGATATCAGTTCTCATGTATTTCTTTCCACCTCCTATGTCTGTACCTTCTTTAAAAATGAAACCGGTCAGACACTGAATCAGTATCTTACAGAATTTCGTATGGAAAAAGCAAAACTGCTTCTCAGAGATGCGAGATACAAAATTTCCGATATTTCCTCAAGAGTCGGTTACAGTGACGGGAATTATTTCGGCAAAAGTTTCAAAAAATACAGTGGGCTTTCACCCTCAGAATACAGGGAGAAAAATATGCAATGAATTTTATCTTCAAAAAAATCCGCCAGAATTTCGGAGATATGAAGCTGGAATCCAAATTCACCCTGATTCTGGTTGTAACGGTGACCATACCGGTCCTTCTTATGGGAATCTTTTTTTACGGTAAGCTTTATGAAATGGTCGTTTCCTACACGATCCGTCAGGAACAGGATTTATCAGCAAAAACTGCTCCCCTGATCGAAGAATCACTCCAGGAAATTATTGACGCACATGATACGATCACAGACCTTCCCTTCTTCCAGACATTGTTCCACAAACCGGTAAATTCTCCTTTTACCATGTTTCAGAATTCTGAGGAAGCTAAAGATTTTCATGACCAGGTAACAGGGCTAATAAATGATGGAGATATTTCCGGACTTCAGATTTTTATTGATCTTCCTCAGACCTCCATGCAGCTTTTTCAGGATAAACTGACCATGGATTATTTCTCGCCTATGAGCAAAGCATATGGAACTTACTGGTATGGTATTTTTCAGGGTACAAACTGTTCTTCTCTTTACTGTCCTCCTTTCTACCTTGGGCAGCAGGAGCAGAAAACATATGGAAATATGGCATATATTACTTCGACCACTTTTTATTATCAAAAGAATGCCTACCAGGCATATATTGCCACTTATTTTTCCAATGACGAATTTACGGATATTCTTCAGAAAAACCTGACACTGTCCGGAAGTGTTTCCTACATCATCAATGACAGAAATGCCACTGTTGCATCTTCTGATGAATCACTCTCCGGAATCTACTGGCTGGATTACAGCACAATTGAGGATTCTTTTATGTCCTCCAACAATTTCATTGAACGTGAGATTCTGAATAACAAAATTTACGCCGGTTTTTATAATATCAAACAGCCTGGCTGGTTCATGGTAACTGTACTTCCGTCCGGCCCTCTGATCCGTCAGAGTAATATCATTATGATTCAGTATTTCCTGTTATTCGGAGTATTCCTTGTGGTAGCTCTCCTGTTTTCTCACTTTATGACTCATTCGGTAACAAACCGCATTTCCTCTGTTATCCATCAGATGAGCAAAGTACGTCAGGGAACATTGATGCCCATGGACAGCCCTGTCTACCATGATGAAGTCGGTGATCTCATTGACACCTATAATTACATGACACGCAAAATGGACAAGCTTATGGAAGAGCAGGTAAAATCTGCCGAAGAACTCAGAATTGCAGAATTTAATTCTCTTCAGGCTCAGATCAATCCTCATTTTCTTTATAACACTATGGATATGATTAACTGGCTTGCCCTGCAGGGCCGTAATTCCGAAGTCTCAGATGCTGTCCAGAAACTTTCACGATTTTACAAACTAACACTTAGCCGCAAAAAGAGTGTCAGCACTATTGGGAAAGAAGAAGAACATGTTTCTATTTATGTGGATCTCCAGAACATGAGATATCATGACAGTATCTCTTTTGTATCTGACATTCCGGATGAACTGACAGAATACCAGATTCCGAAACTGACTCTGCAGCCCGTTGTTGAAAACGCTGTACTTCACGGTATTCTCGAAAAAAGCAGTAAATCCGGTACCATCGTTCTCACCGGCTGGATGGAAGACAGTGATATTGTTCTTCTGGTTTCTGATGACGGTGTGGGGATTTCCCCGGATAAACTTGCAACGATCGTCTCCGGTGAGGGCCAGAGTTCTTCCGGAGGCACCAATATTGCAGTCTACAATACACACCGGAGGCTGCAGATTCTGTATGGGGATCAGTACGGACTCCACTATTCAAGTGTTCCAGGGCAGGGCACAGAAGTTGAAATCCGTATCCCGGCACACAGACAGTCACTGGTTATTGATAAAAACAGTTCAAAAAAAGCATTCTGAGCTTATGCCAGAATGCTTTTTTTACTTTTTGAATATGTGTATTGTCTCAGATGGCTTATCTGAAATTATCTTGTAACGATATCAACCGGTATGTTAAAGATCTTTGCAACTTTGAGTATTGTATCAATGTGACGTCCTGTTGCTGCTGCCATATGATGTGTCGGGCCTGCTTCGCTCCAGCGGTTTACAAATTCTCTTGCTCCACATGTGAAACGTGTTCTCATGTTTGTATCACCAAAGGAAAGGATTGGTCCTTCTTCGTTAACGCCTTCAGCTACAACGAATTTGAAGTGTCCGTCAGCGTCCTGTGTAATTGCAAGATATGTAACAGGGCCTGTATATGGATAGAACTGTGTCAGGTATCCGCCTCCTGTTTTGCCGTGGAATACAGGCACGATCTTCATGGTAGGTTTCTTGTCGGAAATATCAGCATCTCCACTTCCTGAATGTCCGATGATGCAGATATCATCATTGAAGTCGATGGAGTACATTTCGGAAAGCTGGCCTGTTCCGGAGATTGTCTTCAGAATACTCATAGCCATGGCAACTTTCATATCACCTTCAACAGCACATGCTGTACCCTGTTTGATCAGCATGGAGAATGCCGGAATCAGCATACTGTCAAGTACACCTGCTTTACCCTGTGCAAATCCGTCATAGTGGGAAGCAACCATGCTGAGATGTTCGTCTTTTACCCATTTTTCAAATGCTACAACGTATTTTGCCATATCCCATACTTTTTCGATTGTGCCGCCGCCTTCGATATCAAAAGTATCAAGAATATCCTGTGCTTTTGCACGGATTGCATCTTCATCTGTCACATCATCAGCGATTGCCCACATTTTTTCCCAGTCAAACTGTTTTGTATACAGGAACATTCTGTTATAGAGGTTTGTCTCATCAATGTACAGATCCATCATACCCGGATAAGGTCTTCCGATCTGTGCAATGTTAGTATCACGAAATCTTCTTCTTACCTGCGCAGCTTTGCACCAGTCTTCGATCTCTGCCTGAACAGCCGGATCTCCGCCTTCTACAACACCTGTAATAACAGCATGTCTCTTACCTGCTCTTTCAAGGTCAGCAACTGCTTCACCTACAGCACCACATGCATAACCTTCGCCAAGCCATGCAGCAATATCTGTATGATCATAATCCAGTGCTTTCAGTTTCTGTACGTTTACAAGAACTACCGGAACATCAAGATCACGGATTGCAGGAAGCATATTGTAAGATGTAGCATAAGTCAGCATCTGAAGGAAAACAAGATCAACGTCTGCTGCGCGGAATTTATCTCCGGCTTCCATAGACTGTTCCTTTGTTGTTACCATTCCTCCGTCGATGATTTCTACTGTATCAGGAATAGTTTTTTTGAATGCATCATACTGAGCCTCAAACTCAGGTACCAGTGACGGGAACTGAGGCAGATATGCACCTAAAGCAATAGAAAATACACCAACTTTTGCCTTTGTGTTTACTAACATAATAAAACCTCCATTTAAATTTTATTTATAAATTTTAATTCCAAAGGACTCGTGAATTGTTGTACGGGCCTCTTCAATGGATTTAAATTCATTTGCCTTCAGCATCTGTGCGGTAATATTACCGATTGCAGTTGCTTCTCCAGGACCTGCATGAACTTCTTTGCCAGTTGCTTTTGCTGTCAGTTCATTCAGATATCCTGCATTGGAACCACCGCCCACTACATGGATACGGCTGTAAGTTCTTCCTGTGCTCTCTTCCAGTTCTTTTGCTGTTTTTGCATAACATTCAGCAAGACTGGTATAAATAACAGTTGCGATCTCACCCATTGTTTCCGGAACTTTCTGTCCTGTTCTGCGGCAGTAGTCTTTTACTTCTTCTGTCATATTCTCAGGAGAAAGGAAACATTCGTCATTTGCATCTACTCTTGACGGGAAATCCTTTGCTTCCTCTGCCATGGAGCAGATCTCTGCAAAGCTGTATTTATCGTTTACTTCATGACGTACGGACTGGATCATCCAGAGTCCCATGATGTTCTTGAGGTAACGGAAACGTCCTGCATAACCGCCTTCGTTTGTGAAGTTCAGTTCACAGCTCTTCGGTGAGCAATCAGGAGTTTTTCTTTCGATTCCCATCAGTGACCATGTACCGGAACTGATATAGATAAAGTCATCATCATTTGCCGGAACTGCAAGAACTGCTGATCCTGTATCGTGTGTTGCAGGTGCAACAACTTCAACATCAAATCCTACTTCCTTCTGAATTTCTTCTGTCAGATGTCCTACGCTTGTACCAGGCATGATCAGTTTCTGGAAAATTCTTCTCGGGTATCCCAGTCTGTCGATAATCTCATAATCCCAGTCTTTTGTCTCTGCATTTACCAGCTGACCTGTTGTAGCTTCTGTATATTCGCAGGTCTTCTGTCCTGTCAGAAGATAGTGGAAGTAATCCGGTACATGAAGCAGTGTTTCTGCCTGTTCCAGATATTCCGGATGTTTTGTTTTGACTGCCATCAACTGATATACTGTGTTAAAGATAGCTTTCTGAATACCGGTTCTTGCGTACAGTTCATCAAGCGGAATGTATTTGTAAACTTCTTCGTCCATTCCTTCTGTACGATGATCACGGTATCCTACTGTATTTCCAAGTACTTTGTCATCTTTGTCAAGAAGTACAAAGTCAACACCCCATGTATCAACGCCCATGCTTACAGGAATCTTTCCGATTTCTTTGCATTTCTTAAGCCCTGTTACGATTTCTTTGAAAATACGGTCGAATTCCCAACAGAGTTCGCCGTCTTTCTTTACCATTCCATTCTCGAAACGATGGATTTCTTCCAGTTCCATCTTTCCGTTTTCCATATGTCCCAGAATCAGACGACCGCTGGAAGCTCCCATATCTACTGCTGCATAATATGTTGCCATTGTAAAACCCTCCTAAAATGTAAATTATTCACAGGAGTTTTCATTGTGAAAAATGCTGTGATTTAACGTATTTCTTCACATTTGATAATAACATATTACAACAGGGTTCTTCAAGTGTGAAGAACCCTGTTTGCGTAAAAAAGTGTCTTTATTTGCAATTTATTTTATAATTCTTTATATAATGGAAGTAATACCTGATACACGTCATCAAAAACTTTTTTCCGTTCCCTATAACAGTCCTGAACCGTTTCATCCGGGCTCACACTGTCTGTGATCTTCAGGAACCTGTGAATCGCATCAAAGTCATCATAAACTCCGCAGCCAACACCTGCAATAACTGCTGCTGCTATGGAAGTGGCCTCTTCTACATGATCCGGTCTGTGCATATTCACATTCAGAACATCAGAGAGAATTTTTGCCACAATATCCCCTTTGGCTCCACCACCTGTCAGAATCATATCATCAATATCCATATACTGCCTGTAGGACTGAAGGATCAGCTCCAGATTCATTGCAACACCTTCCAGGACAGCTCTTATATAATCTTCACGTTTATGGTACATGCGGATACCCATAAAACTTCCAGATGCATCCGGATTCCATCTTGGAGCTCTCTCTCCCGTCAGATAAGGAAGAAATACAAGTCCTTTTGCCCCTGCCGGAGAACTGCTTACCAGTTTATTGATCAGATCCCAGCTGCTGATTCCCTGCTCTTTGGCTTTTCTTATTTCTTCTCCGCAGAAAGTATTGCGAGCATAAGCATAAGAGCTTCCCGCAGACTGCATTGTTCCACATGGCATATATTTGCCCGGAATAACATGGGCAAAGCAGAAAAATACCTGATCCTTATCCAGAAATTTCTTTTCAGTTGTTCCTCCTATCCATGCGGAAGTCCCGAAAGTCAGGAACATCTGGTTCTTTTCAACACAGCCCGCTCCAAGTGCGGAACACGGGCCATCGCCTCCTCCGCATACAACTTTTGTTGATGTTGTAAGTCCCAGTGCTTCTGCTGCTTCTTCCGTCAGATTTCCTATTACATCTGTAGATTTGTGAAGTTCCGGCAGTTTATCTTTCTCGATGCGGGCTGCCTCAAGGATCTCATCTGACCAGCAAAGTCCTTCCAGATCCAGTGCATTCGTTCCGGACGCGTCAGAATAATCTGTCACAAACCGGCCTGTCATACGGTAAATGATATAATCTTTTACCTGAAGCATTTTAAAGGTCTTTTTATATATTTCCGGTTCGTTATCACGAACCCACATAAGTTTTTCAATACTGTAAGACGGACTTAAGCGATGTCCGAGAAGAGAATATGCATCAATATCCCCGAGATTTTTTTTCAGCTCATCTGCCTGTTTCTGGGCACGGTTATCTGCCCAGATCATCGCCGGCCTTAATACATTTCCATTTTTATCAACTGTCAGACAGCACTGCATCTGCCCTGAAAAAGAAACTGCAAGTATATCTTCTGCATGGATCCCCTCGATAACTTTTCTGGTTGCATCACACACTGCCTGCCACCAGTCAGCCGGATTCTGTTCAGCTACGCCGCCTGCCTGATAATTTACATCATAAGAAGCAACTGTACTCTTTACCAATTCACCCTCTACTGTAAAAAGAGAAGCCTTGTCCCCTGATGTTCCGATATCATGCGCAAGTAAATATTTCCCCATAAGAACGCCCTCTTATTTTATAATTCGTAGATTTTTTTATCCCCGTATGTTTTGATCCAGTCTTTTTTGAAGTTTTCTACTGCAAAATCAATAATTGCGTTTTCAACCATAGTTGTCAGAAGGTCAACAGAAACTGTCACAGCCTGTGCACCTACCGTAAATGCATCCATAACCTGCTCTGTGTTTTTGAAGCTTGCTGCCAGGATCTTCGTTGGTTTATTGTGGATACGGAATAACTGAACCATATCACCGATAACTTTGCGGCTGTCTACATTCAGGTTGTTCATGCGGTTGAAATACGGAGCAACATAATCAGCTCCGACACTTGCAGCCATCATTGCCTGCTGTGTTGTATATACAGCTGTTGCTGTCACATGAGAACCCGTTGCTTTCAGATGTTTCATTGCACAGATTCCCTGCTCTGTGGTAGGTACTTTGATATAGGTCTCTTTGCCAAGCTTTGCCTGAATACATTCTGCTTCTTTTACCATTTCTTCCCATGTTTCTCCTGTTACCTGCACATGAAGCTGTCTGTCGCCGATAATCTTCTTAATTTCGGTAAGAAGTGGCCAGAACTCTGCGTGTTCTCTGGAAATAATGGTCGGATTTGAGGTTACTCCTGTAATCTCATAAAGGTCTACATATTTTTTGATCTGTTCGATGTTGGCTGTGTCAAGTAAAATTTCCATTGTTGTAACTCCTCCGTTGTCTTTTAGATGTATTTTATTTTTTCCTGCACTTCTTCCAGTGATCCTGCAAGTCCTGCAGATACAAGTGAATGAAGTGCTGCACCATAGGCTGCTTCTTCCTGGCATTTCGGAATGTTCAGCGTCATTCCAAATAACTTCTCTGCAAGTTCCTGCATCAGTGGATTTCTTCTGATTCCATTACCGGAACCAACCAGACGAAGCGCCTTACTTCCCGTCATTCTACACATTTCACGGTACATTTCATGAAGTTCTTCCAGAATTCCCGCGATCATTCCCACTGTCATTGCACCAGGGGTAAAGTTCTGTACCCCGATATTTGTGATGCTTCCTCTTTCTTCCGGATTGGTTCTTGTTCCGGAGAAAGTCGTTCGTATCTTCCATGCTGCATCAGCACTGTTTTTCTCAAGAAATGCACGTGCCTCTTTTTCCATAACTCCATATAAAGCAGCACTGTCTGTCTGTCCTGCTGCCGAGAGAACCTGCTGATAAAACTGCTCCAGCATTGCATATGCTCTTCCGCCGCACAGACCTGAACCTGCCAGAATATATGAATCATCTGTACACGGCCGAAGTTCAATCGAACCTTCTGTCTGATAGTAACCTCCTGTTCCGAAAGATACCTGACTTCCTGTTCCGATATTCACAAGTACTGTATCACAGAGGCTCTGTACAGAACCGATAAAGCTTGCCTGATTGTCTCCAAGAGATGCCATGACAGGCACTCCGTCAAGTCCGTCTACAACTGCGTTCCCAATAATGCCATGACCTTTAGTAACTTCCGGGATGCAGTCTGTTCTTACGCCAAGAGTCTCAAGTTTTTCTCTCAGGAACTGATTGTTCTCTGTGTCGAAGCAACCCCAGCTTGCCGCCATATCTCTTGCAAGAACAGGTGTCTTTCTGTCACAGAGACGCATTGCAACATAATCGCTGATCGTCGTCATTTTTGCTGCTTCTTTCGGAATCTCATTATTATGTGAGAGATAAAAATGCGTAGTCATTCCATAGCCGGTTGCTGCTGTTCCAACTTTTTTTCTTAAAACCTGTGCATAAGTGGAAGTCTCGTTATATTTCTCATTTCCGCTTCCATCCTGCCATGTATAAAGAGGTGTAACAGCCTTGCCATCTTTATCTACATAGAGGACACCATGCATCTGACCTGTAAGTCCCATGCTGTCCGGTTTTCCGAACTCTTCACTCAGTTCTCTGGCTGCCTTTTCAGTGAGACTGTAAAGTTTTTCTGCATCCTGCACACGGTTCACCGGAAGTTTTCCCTCCATGAAAGCCTGATGTGAAATTGTTCTGCTTCCAAAAAGCTCTCCGGATTCACTGTCCAGAAGGATCACACTGACTGTTGTTGTTCCAATATCAATTCCCATTGCACGCATAATGTTTTCTCCTGTTTTCCTTTTTCTATTCAGATTCAAGAATGCCTTTTACCTGATATACTTTTGCTTTCCATGCACTGCCCTTTTCGTTCTGACGTTTCAGACAGCTGAAAATTCTGGTGGACATTCCCTGAAAATCCTGATCCACTGTAAATGTCTGTGTTGCAAAAACGCCCGGTGCCTCATCAATCATTGCCACCGGATGAACCATATTTTTCAGCGCCGCCACCTGTTCAAAAGGTGATGCCAGTTCTCCGACTGCATACAGAACACCATCACAGCCTTCCAGCTGTTTCAGATATTCCTCCACAGTCTGCTGGTTCAGTCTGTCCAGATGGTTATGATATTCTCTCGGGACTCTTACAATAGTTCCTTCCGGACAGAGTTTCTGAAATTCCTGTTCACGGATCTGCACACTGCTTCCTGATGCAAAGTCCTCCCAACTAACCAACCCCGGTCTTTTGCAGCCTGCATTCTGAAGGCATTCCATCAGCCGTCTGACAGCACCTCTGTTATCCAGACATACGGCATCTGCGTAACTGTTTTTCCTGATTGAGTCAAAAAGAACAATGTTCATTCCCAGTCCTCGCAGTTTGCGGAGTGCCTCGTAGCTGATCTCCATGTCTTCCAGCCAGAGTACTACATTCCGGAGATCTTTTTCATAAATACGGAACAGACATTCTTCCAGTGACTGTCTTGATGATTTCTGCTTAAAAAGCACCAGCGAATCCATCTCCTCGGCAGTTGTCTGAAATGCATCTATGAATCGTGAAAAGAACGCATTCTGGGCAGGAGCCACAAGAGTAATGATGTCCATGTTTCCGGTTCTGGCTCCATATTCCAGAGCCACTCTTGTTCCACTTCCCTGAATGCGTTCTATAATGTGTTCTTCTTCAAGAAGCTTCAGAGCCTTACGAACCGTAACACGGCTGACACCAAGATCTTCTGCAAGTTTTCTTTCCGGCGGGATATTCTCACCGTCTCTGTATATATCTTTGTAGATCATTCGGCATATCCGGGTTCTTACGTCCCGGTAAAGGCTCTGCTCTTCCATATGGCCTCCTGTTTTATGCGCTTAATGCGGTAGAGTTTGGATCCAGTCTCTTGATGATATCTTCCTGGATTTCCGGGGACAGGTCAAGGAAGTTAACAAATGTTCCATGGATACGTACAATATAAACACCGCTTGGAGCATATTTCTTCGGATTTGCAAGTACTTTACGAAGCATATCCGGTGTTGTAACATTTACATATAAATAGAATGGTGATACTTCTTTTTCATCGTAAGAATTGAAGAACAGTGGTGTAAAAATCTTTGTCTTGAATTCCAGACCTTTTTCTTCCATTGTTTTACCCTTAAAGTATCCCGGGTTGATTCCAAAGTGAGAAGCATATCCACCGTTCATTGTGCTGAATGGCAGATATCTGTTGGAAAGCATTCTCATTCCAAGTCCTCCGGATGCTTCTCCATACAGCGGGTCAACACCATAGTTCAGCATTTCTCTGGATTTTCTTCCGTCAGGTGTTGCGCCAACCCAGTATCCATACATCAGATGTGTGGATGGGGTTGCATAGTCCGGTCTGAATGGATTTCCAAGATAGTTTTTCTTGGAGGATACCATTGCGGAAACTTTTTCTGCGATCTCTTTTGCTTCTTTGTCAACTCTTTCGATGTTGTTTCCGAATTTGTCACATTCCAGAAGATACTGATGCATCTCCTCGTCATGTTCAAAGTTATCACGGAGTGCTTCCAGCATTCTGTCTGCATCTTCCGGTCTTTCTTCAATAAGTGTGTCAATAGCGACGAAGGAGTCTGCCATTACACTGAGTCCGTGGATCAGGCATCCGCTTCCGTTATATTTTGTTCCCTGCTCTTCTGTATCTCTCATATCAATGCCGGATTCGATTCCACCCATCATAGCTGAAAGGAATGGTACCTGATAAATCCCAATCGCTCTGGAAGCATTGTTTGCAGCAGTTGTCATCTCATCCACATAATGATCCAGTTCTTTGTAGAATACCTCTCTGATATTTTTCAGAAGTTCCAGGTTACTGCTGTAGCCCAGTTCTTCTCTTGTCTTTCCGATCTGATCTCCTGTGATTTCAGATTTACCACCCTGGAGTACCAGTTCAAGAACTTTTGGAAGGTTCAACCAGCTGTTTGTTGTATTTCCATTATCTTTACCCATGATAAGAGGCTCCTGGCATCCTGCTACGGAGTAATCCGGAAGGTCTTCTTTTGCTACTCCATTGTTTTCCAGAACTTCAAAGAGTGCATCATCATTAAACAGTGACGGGGTCAGTACTCCTGGTGTAAAGAAGAATCTTCCCATTTCCTCATACAGCTTATCCGGTGTATTCTTATGAAGTTTTACGGAAAGGATCGGCTGTGGCAGGTTCATGTCAAAGTATGCGTCAAACAGTGCATAGGATGTAGGATTTGTAAGATCGTTTCCGTCTACATCTCTTCCTCCGATGATCAGGTTCTGGGAAATTGCCCAGCTTCTGTCTGCTACGTTGAAGAATACAAGCATATGTTTCAGAAGAGCTGCTGTTGCGTCTCTGTCCAAATCTTCTTTTGCTCTGTATGGTTCAAAAATACGGTCAGCATTTCCGACTGAAAATGCAAACGGGTTCGGTGTCTGCTCCAGACACATTGTCTGCCAGATCAGAAGGAAAGACTGGATTGCTTCATAAAGGTTGCCAGCACCTTCTGCCGGAACTTTTTTAAGAACTTCTGCCATGTATGCAAAACGTTCTTTCATCTTGCCTTCACTCTTCTCGGCTTTTTCTTCTGCCATTGCCTGATATCTTCCGGCAAGTACAAGAAGCGCATCCATTGTAATGCTCATTGCTTCGTAGTAATCAATTTTCTTCTGCTCTGTAGCTTTTGCCTGATGTTCTTTGATCTCATTCTTTACATAAAGAGCACCTTTTTCAATAAGATGACGGACATCAGGAATTACATGTCCTGTAACCTGTTCCATGAAAAAAACTGCTTCTTTTGTATATTTTTCTGCCGGTTTATAAGCAGCTGTAAGAACTTTTGCGAAATTATTTTCTGCATAATAATTCTTTACATGTTCGATTCTTTCTTTTGTGATGTCTCCGATCGGATCAATGTCTCCGAATACTGCTGTAGGATCACAGTAACCTGCGAAAGAACTTACTTTAAATGCCGGATTGATCAGTGCGTAGGAACGTGCAAATGCATCATCCTGAGTTCCTGCAAACACATGATAATCACCAAGTGTAAGCGGGATTTCTTTCATAATCTCTACCTGTGTTTTTGCAATACGGATACTGTCAGGCTCATCTTTGTATGTCTCATCACATCTCATGGCGATCTCTCTTGCAAGGAACCAGCCCTCAAGATGATCCAGGGATCTTTCTTCCTGGAATCTGTCTTTTGCAAGCTCTGTGATTTCCTGCGGACTATAGATTTCTGTAATCTTCATTCTTAATTTCCTCCTTGAAATAAATGGTAACTGTTCAGTGCTTTTGAATAGTTATGATAAATAATATGTATGTTTTCTTTTATGTTTGTTTTTGATTTAGTGTTATCAGGTTCTTACACATTCAATTCCATGTTCTCTGAGAACTTTTTCGAAATGTTCTGCAGTTCCCGGTGCAATTCTTCCCGGTTTCATTTTATATTCAAGTCCGCATTGTTCCCATTTACCTTTACCAAACTCATGATAAGTAAGGAACTCAACCTTCGTGTGTTCTCCTTTAATATGTTCCTCAAAAAGTTTTGCAAATCCCTCTGCATCAGCTTCGGAATCATTAAATTCCGGGATCAGCGGCACACGGATCAGTACATTCTGATGCTTTGCGGAAACTATTTCGAGATTCTTTATTGTCCAGGTATTCGGAACGCCCACCCATTTCTTATGGGTTTCATTGTCATAGTGTTTCACGTCCATGATCCACTGGTCAACATAAGGAATCAGTTCTTCCATTCTCGGGTGTGTGCCATTACTTTCGATAGCTCTGTGTATTCCTTCTTCCCCAAGTTTCTGAAGCAGTTCCTTCACTGCATCAAACTGCATTGTGATCTCACCGCCTGTAAGCGTCACCCCGCCGCCTTCAAAAAACATCGGCTTCGACATCTTACATTCTTTTACTACTTCGTCTACTTCATATTCTTTATAGGAAAGCTTGATACCTTTCTGTCTGCGATTATTTGTACATGGACGCTCACTGCAGTTCTGACAGACGGTACGGTCAAGTGTTCCCTCCTTCACTGCTCCTTTCGGGCAACAGCTTTCTTTCAGCCATTCTTTTTCTACAAAAAGTACTCCCTCCAGAGGCATTCCCTCCGGATTTGAACACCAGGGACATTTCATGTTACAGCCCTGCAAATGAATGATCAGGCGGTTTCCCTCACCATCCTGAGAATAATTAAATCCTTTTTGGAAAATTTTTAATTTCATAACTGCCTCCATGTTATCAATATTGGTATTAGTATGTAATACCAATTTAATTAATAAAAAAAGAAGATTTACTATGGTTCTATCATACCCTGTGCCCCCTGATTTGTCAACAAAATCAGGCCCATATTAGTGCACAAAATAATGGTTATTTTTTTGTATAAATAGCTGGTTTTATTTTTTCTTTTAAATTCAAAAATGCCCCGGGGCATAAGACCCGGGACATTTCTGTCATATAGAAATCCTCTATAAATATATCGTGAACACCTACTCGGATATTACGTTCACTTTAGTCGTACAGGTTAGGAGCGATGGAATCGTCTTCCATGTTATCAACATTGTACCAGTAACCCTGTGTTGGAAGGTCTTCTACTTCTTCGCCGTTTGCGATCTTTGTAAGGATATCTACTGTGTTTTTGCCCATTGCCAGAGGAGACTGTGTAACTGCGCCAAACATTGTGCCATCTTTAACAGCTGCTTTGATTGTGGAACCAGCATCAAATCCTGCTGCAAGGATCTTGGTTTCCGGATCGCTTCCCAGTACGCTCAGGTTCTGGTTTGCTGTAAGGATACCTTCTGCTGCTACCTGGTTGGATCCGAAGATTGCTACCATGTTTTCTACGTTCAGAAGTTTGGAAGCTTCTGTTGCACACAGTTCAACTGTTGTCTGGGACGGAACTGCTGTCTGGATCACGATGTTTGCAGAGCTTTCATCTCCTGCATCTGAGCAGTTGTTAACGAAGAATTCGTTTCCTGTTACTGCTACTGTATATCCGTCTGCTGTTGCAAGTTCGATGAATTTATCGATGAATCCAAGTCCACGGTTTGATGTGGATTCAGCTGTACAATCCTGGTTTACTTCACCAACCTGTACTACTGTTCCTGCATCTACCATTTCTTTGATTTTATCTTTTACTGCAGGATAAAGGTTTTCTGCTGCTACTGCACCAGCACCATAGTTGTCTGTTGCGATTGTGGAATATACGGATCCTTCCGGAGCGTTCGGTACACCGGAGTCAAAGCATACTACAGGGATTCCTGCTTCTTTTGCTTTTGTAAGAGAATCAAGTACGGAGTCCTGATCGCATGCTGCAAGGCCGATTCCATCCGGATTCTGGCTGATTGCATTGTTCAGCATGTTTACCTGGTCAGCAATATCGGATTCGGAGTTAGGACCTGTGCAGTTTACTTTTACGCCGATTGCATCTGCTTCGTCCTGGATTCCTTTAACAGCTGCCTGCCAGTATGATGACTGATAGCTCTTTACTACTACTTCAAAACTGTACTCTTCGTTTGGTGTTACAGTTTCTTCTGCGTCTGCTGCCATTACCATACTGGACATGGATGCTACCATAGCTGCTCCTAATACTACTGCTAAAACTTTTTTTCTCATTTGAAAAACCTCCCTTTTTGGTTCTTATATGAAGCCTCCGGCCACATATATTCTTGTTTGATATTGGTATCTTATCCAGATACCAATTTGGGAATAAAAAAAGATTTATGTCCCTCAGCTGTTTATAATTATATCAATCCGGCACTAGGCTGTCAACGAATTCGAAGGCTTATTATTTCACAAAGAATTGTAGCTTTTTTGTACATTATGCTATTTTTTATATATTTATATCCTCTTTCTTTTATATATTTTTTACAATAATTCTGCATACAAAAAGGAGAAGCCGAAGCTTCTCCTTTTGTAATATGTCTTAGATATTCCGCGAATGCCTACTCGGATATCGCATTCACATTAGTCGTAAAGGTTAGGAGCGATGGATTCATCTTCCATGTTGTCAACATTGTACCAGTAACCCTGTGTTGGAAGGTCTTCTACTTCTTCGCCGTTTGCGATCTTTGTAAGGATATCTACTGTGTTTTTGCCCATTGCCAGAGGAGACTGTGTAACTGCACCATACATTGTGCCGTCCTGAACAGCTGCTTTGATTGTGGAACCAGCATCGAATCCTGCTGCAAGGATCTTGGTTTCCGGATCGCTTCCCAGTACGCTCAGGTTCTGGTTTGCTGTAAGGATACCTTCTGCTGCTACCTGGTTGGATCCGAAGATTGCTACCATATTTTCTACGTTCAGAAGTTTGGAAGCTTCTGTTGCACACAGTTCAACTGTTGTCTGGGACGGAACTGCTGTCTGGATCACGATGTTTGCAGAGCTTTCATCTCCTGCATCTGAGCAGTTGTTGACGAAGAATTCGTTTCCTGTTACTGCTACTTTATATCCGTCTGCTGTTGCAAGTTCGATGAATTTATCGATGAATCCAAGTCCACGGTTTGATGTGGATTCAGCTGTACAATCCTGGTTTACTTCACCAACCTGTACTACTGTTCCTGCATCTACCATTTCTTTGATTTTATCTTTTACTGCAGGATAAAGGTTTTCTGCTGCTACTGCACCAGCACCATAGTTGTCTGTTGCGATTGTGGAATATACGGATCCTTCCGGAGCGTTCGGTACACCAGAGTCAAAGCATACTACAGGGATTCCTGCTTCTTTTGCTTTTGTAAGAGAATCAAGTACGGAGTCCTGATCGCATGCTGCAAGGCCGATTCCATCCGGATTCTGGCTGATTGCATTGTTCAGCATGTTTACCTGGTCAGCAATATCGGATTCGGAGTTAGGACCTGTGCAGTTTACTTTTACGCCGATTGCATCCGCTTCGTCCTGGATTCCTTTAACAGCTGCCTGCCAGTATGATGACTGATAGCTCTTTACTACTACTTCAAAACTGTACTCTTCGTTTGGTGTTACAGTTTCTTCTGCGTCTGCTGCCATTACCATACTGGACATGGATGCTACCATAGCTGCTCCTAATACTACTGCTAAAACTTTTTTTCTCATTTGAAAAACCTCCCTTAAATGTTTTGGATTTCTATATGAAGTCTTACGACTGCACATTCACCATTTTTGTTTTTGTTGTTTATATTACCTTAATTAATTCTTTGCATTTTTCTTCTTTAATACATCGATAAGTACTGCACCAAGTAATACAAGACCTGTGATAATCTGCTGCCAGTTTGCCTGCAGTCCGATAAACGGAAGACCTGTTTTCAGAAGACAGATAACGAATACACCAAGAAGGGATCCACTTACTGTACCAACACCACCAGTTGCAGATACACCACCGATGATAGCACCACCGATTGCTTCAAGTTCGAATCCGGCACCTGTACCAGGCTGAACTGTTGCGAATACAGCTGAATAAGCAACTGCTGCAAGTCCTGCAAAGAATCCTGCAATTACATATGCCATGATATGATAGAATTTTACGTTTACACCAGAAAGTCTGGCTGCTTCTTTGTTACTTCCGATTGCAATTGTATAACGTCCGATTTTTGTATGATTCAGAACGAAAGACATAATTACAACTAACAAAATTACCCATACAATACCAAGTGGAATCAGAGTTCCTGATGAAGTTGTAAGTTTGAAGATTTTACGGAATGCTCCTTCCGGAGTTGTTGCTGTAGGCCAGGAAATACCAAAACCACCAACAACGATGGAACCAAATCCTCGGGTAATCATACATGTACACAATGTTACCAGAAATGGCGGCAGATCCATAAGAGCAACCAGCGCACCGTTGATGATACCAAAAAGTACACCAATGAGAATTGTTACAATGATACCTACAATAACCGGAACTCCCTTAAAGGAAACCAGGTATCCACCAATCAGTGAGTAGCATACAAGACCAGTACCAATGGAAAGGTCTACACCTCCTGTAATCAATGGGAATGTTACACCGATAGCCATCAGTGCGATATAGTAGGAATAATCCAGTATACTTACAATTGTTGTATATTTTCTGAAGTTCGGACTCTTAATGGAAAAGAATGCACAGAGTACAATGATTACCATTACTACGATGAACTTCTGTCCGCCAAGCCTGTCTAAAACTGATTTCTTTTTAGCTGCCGGCACTGCTGTATTGTTTGCCATGATCTTATTCTCCTTCCTAATGAATTTCTCTGGTTGCCAGATTCATGATATGCTCCTGTGTTGCCTCGGAAATATCAACTTCTCCGGTAATCTTACCTTCACACATGATAACGATCCTGTCACTCATACGAAGGATTTCTGTCATTTCGGAGGAAATCATGATGATTGCTTTGCCAGATTCAGCAAGTTTATTCATCAGTTTGTAAATTTCATTTTTCGCTCCGACGTCGATACCTCTTGTCGGTTCATCGAAAATAAGGATATCACAGTCTTTTGTCAGCCATTTTGCAATAACGACTTTCTGCTGGTTACCACCTGACAGGTTAACAACAAGCTGATCAACACTCGGTGTCTTTGTTGCAAGTGCATCAACCTGTTTCTGAGCGGCAGTTTTTTCTTTCTTTTTATCAATAAAGAGACCACTGCAGAAATCCTCAAGATTTGCAAGTGTTGTATTCTCAGCAACTGTTTTCTGAACTGCCACGCCATAACGTTTACGGTCTTCAGAAAGATAACCGATTCCAACTTTAACTGCGTCCTGTGGATTATTAATAGTAACTTTTTTACCATTTACGTAGATATCTCCGCTTTCTTTCGGGTCAGCACCAAAGATTGCTCTTGCAGTCTCTGTACGTCCGGCACCCATCAGTCCGGAGAATCCAAGGATCTCACCTTTGTGAAGTTCAAAGCTTACATCCTGTACCATCTTACCTGCATTCAGATGTTCAACTTTCAGAACTACCGGTGCATCCTTCGGCACCATGTTTTCTGTCTTAGGATCTTCATAAATAACACGACCAACCATCATGTTAATGATATCATCTTTTGTACAGTCTTTAGTGATCAGTGTTCCTACATATGTACCATCTCGCATAACTGTTACACGGTCTGTAATAACCTTGATCTCATCCATACGATGTGAGATATAAACAATACCAAGCTGTTTTTCTCTCAGATCGCGGATAATCTTGAACAGATCTTCGATTTCTGTTTCTGTCAGAGCTGCTGAAGGCTCATCGAAGATGATAACCTTTGCATCATGGGAAATTGCTTTTGCGATCTCGCACATCTGCTGTTTACCAACAGTAAGATTTCCCATTGTCTCTGTAGGATCAATGTCGATGTTCAGTCTGTCGAAAAGTTTTCTGGCTTCTTCATTCATTTTTCTATCATCAATACCGAAGCCTTTTTTGAATTCTCTTCCGATGAAGATATTCTGTGCAACTGTCAGGTGGTTAACCATGTTCAGTTCCTGGTGTACAATTACAACACCATTGTCCTGTGCTTCTTTTGCACTGTGGAATTCTACTTCTTTGCCTTCATATGTAATGGTTCCGGAATCTTTTGTATAGATACCTGTCAGAACCTTCATCAATGTAGATTTACCTGCACCGTTTTCTCCCATCAGTGCAAGAACCTCACCTTTACGTATTTCAAGATCTACATGATCCAGGGCATGAACACCGGGGAATGACTTGTCAATGCCCTTCATTGTTAAAATAATATCGCCCATATCTTTACCTCAGCCTTTCTGCTATTATACACCAACATCTCACGACTCTTAGTTTTTACGACGTCTTCCGAGTACGTCAAAGTATACTGCAACGATAACAATAATACCTGTGATGATCAACTGGTAGTTCTTGTTAAGTCCGAGAGCAAGGATACCTTCCTGTAACAGCGCAATGATGAATACACCGATTACGGTACCACTGATAGAAGCAAGACCGCCTACCATGGAAGTACCTCCCATAACGCAGCCTGCAATTGCCTCATTGTTGTACTGATCGCCATAGCCAGGCTGAACAGTTGTGTAAGCAGATACAAAGAAGATTGCACTGACACCTGCAAGTAAACCACAGATGATGTATGCTACCATTTCCCATTTTTTAACGTTTACACCAGAAAGTCTGACTGCTTCTCTGTTAGATCCAAGGCAGAGAATGTAACGTCCGATTCTTGTCTTGTTAAGAATGATCGCACATACAACTGCAAATGCAAGGAAAATAATAAGGCCTACCGGAATATCTCCGTATCTTACAAGGTTTCTGTACCAACCGCCTTCAGCAGTTGACTGTGGCCAGCTGACTGACTGTGTCTTTGTGAATACTGATGCAAGACCTTTTGCAATGTTCATACTCGCCATAGAAACAATGAATGGCGGGATTGACCAGTAAGCTACCAGATATCCGTTGAAGATACCAAACGCAATACCGATCAGCACGCTGATAACCATTGCTGCTGCCATCGGAACGCCATAGCTTGTGAAGCAGTAACCTGCCATCAGTGCACAGCAGAACATAACCGGTCCGATAGAGAAATCGATTCCTCCTGTAGCAATTACGAATGTTACGCCCAATGATAAGAATCCCAGGAAGTATGCATAGTTCAGTAAGTTAAGGATACGTGTAAATCCGAAGAAATTCGGGCTCGTAATGCAAAATGCCACGTACATAACGATCAGAACTGCTACCAGCAAGATTCGGTTCAATCCAATCTTTTTAACAATTGGGCTGTTTTTTAAGTTTCCCATTCCTATTCCTCCTACTCCCAATAATACGGCTGTTTTTGGATGCCGCCCTCTCTTAATTCTTCCTTATTATAAATTTTTTATAAAAATAAAAAAATGGAATATTTTATAAAAAAAGGTTAAAAATTTACGGTAACCATAAATTTTTAACCTTTTTATGTTGGCAATATTGACTAATATCTTCAATCTCCCCTGTCTGCTGTTGGTAGTTTTAACGTGTTAAAGGGGAAAAGAAGCTTCTCTATCTCTTCAGAATACATATTTTCGGGGGTAACCAGCTGACTGCCTGAATTCACTTCTTTGCGGTAAGTGTCGCCTCGCAGCATACGGACCGTCTCCCTGACACCCACATATCCCATCTTGAAAGCTTTCTGTACCACAAATCCTTTAAAAACTCCATGTTCCATCAACTGTACTGCCTCCTGGGAACTGTCTATACCGACTACCTTGATTTCGTTCTGTGCAATTGCAGCTTTTACAGCCCTGGCAGCACCCACTGAAGAATACTCATTCATACCTGCCACCATCTTGAGATTTGGATACTTTTTCATAACTTCAAGGGTAAGTTTATATGCCTTGTTATAGTTTGAATCACAATATTCCACTGCAACAATATTTTTTTCAAGATCCCCAAGCCCCCTGCGGAATCCCTCTTCTCTTTCTACAGCTGTAGATACGCCTTTTACATGCGAAATAATTGCGATCTGATCCATGGCTCCCAGAAGCGTTGACGCAAATTTGCCAAGCTGTTCCCCTGCTTCCAGGTTATCTGTGGCTACTGTAAGATCCTGAACATTCTTATCTGTATAGGAATCTATAAAGCAAATCCTGATTCCGGCTTTTTTCGCCTGTTCCAGAAGTTCGTCCGATTCTGTAAAACTTGAGGGAGAAATCAGTATGGCATCCGGCTGTTCGGCAATAGCTTCTTCAAGAAGTCTGTTCTGTCCTTCCACATCATTTTCTTCATTAGGGGCCATAACTTCAATATCCGAATTATATTCTTTTGCTGCAATCCTGGCTCCCTGGATAAGAGATGTCCAGAAATCATTGGTTCCGTCAACAACTTTGGGGATATAAATAAGTGAAAGTCTTTTTTCTTTAAGTTCCTTTCGGTGCAGACAGACTCCCCCGACTGTACCTGCGGCAAGACAGATCATAATACCAATGGCAAGCCATTTTCTGTATTTTTTCATGCCTGTCCCTCCTGTGTTCCCGGAATTGTGATAGTAGCTGTTGTTCCTTTGCCCGGTTCACTCTCATATACAATTCCGTAATCGTTTCCATAATAAAGTTTCAGACGTTTCTGTACATTATAAACACCAACTCCGTTGGACTGATAATTTACTTTGTGTCTGTCATAAATGTGTTTCAGGGTTTCTTCATCCATTCCAACTCCATCATCGATCACCTGAAGTACTGCATTTCCGTTTCTCATAAAACCCCTTACAATAAGAAGTCCTTTGCTTTCTTTGTATTTAAGTCCATGATAAATAGCATTTTCAATGATTGGCTGGAGAACAAGTTTAATCAGTGGTATGTGCATGATTGACGGATCAACCTCTATCTGGAATTCCAGTTTGTCTTTGTAGCGCATCTTCTGAATTGTAAGATATCCCCTCGCATATTCCACTTCCCGTGAAATCGGCACAACTTCGTCTTCATTACTGATACTCTGTCGAAGCAGTCTTGCAAGTGAAGCAGTCATAAGAACAACTTCTTCATTTTTCTTTCCCTCTGCCATCCAGATAATAGAATCCAGTGTATTATAAAGGAAATGCGGGTTTATCTGCGACTGAAGCGCTTTTAGTTCGCTTTTACGCTTTTCTTCCTGCTCGTGCACATTCTGTTCCATAAGATCCTGAATCTTGTGAGTCATTACATCAAAGGATTTCGTCAGACTTCCAATTTCATTTCTCGAATCAACTACAACATCAGAAATACTGAAATCACCTTCCTGAACCTGTTTCATGGAATCACGAAGTTTCTGAATCGGTCTGGTGATACTTCCGGCAATAAATCTTGAAAGAAGAAGCGCCACCACAACAAGAGCCACTGCTGTTATCATATAGATGCTTTCTGCCTGCCGGCTCTGTTTCAGAAGTTCTCGGACACTTGTACAGTCAACAACGGTCCAGCCTGTCTTTGTGGATCTGGAAATAGAATAAAGTTTGTCACTGTTTCCTGTCCCTGTCAGAACAGTATCTTCCTCTGTATCCATGATCATCTGTATTTTTTCTGTCTGAAGCTCGTTATAAAGCTGCTGCTGCTGTGGATGATAAACAATATTTCCATCTGCATCCAGAATAAAAGCATATCCTTTTGTTCCAACGGTACTCTGATCACATAACTCACTGATTGCACTGTAATTAAGGTCTATAAAGAAAACTCCCTCTTTTTCTCCACTTCCGTTCTTATCCCTGATTCCTCTGCTCAGTGTGATAACCCAGGGGCGCTGTCCGCTGATAATATGCTGGACATGAGAAGATGTAAGCACCGGTCCCTCCTGGCTTTCAAGTGCCTGAGTATACCAGTACTGAGTAGAAAGGTCCAGATCAGAGTTTACAGATTCTTTTCCCTCATTGATGATCATACGACCGTCTTTTCCAATTATTCCAAGATTACGTATATCACTTCGACTGTCCAGAATAGTCTTGAACTGATTTAAGAGTCTTGCCCTTGCTTCTATATCAATACTTCTGCCAAAAAGATAATCCTGTACATCCTCATTGCTTGCGATCAGATATGCAATATTTTCCATATAATCAATATAGGAATCTATATTCTGGTTCATCTGTTCAATAATGGTGTGTGTATATTCTGATGAGTTGTCAAAAATAGAATTGTTAGTAAACCGCACAGAAACCACTGTCACGATCAGAACTGCACAGACTATCAGAATTCCCATTGCAACAGAAATAACGCTCTGAATGCTTTTGAATCGTCCTGTGATCGTTGTGGAAAGCCTGCCATCTTTCATTTACGTTTCTCCCTTGCATATTCCGTAGGTGTACAGCCTGTCATTTTTTTAAATGAAATTCCAAAATAATGCGGATCTGCAAATCCTACTTTTTCTGCAATCTCATAGTTTTTGAGTGTTGTATTCTCCAGTAATTCTTTCGCCTTTTCCATTCTGGTTCGTATTAGAACTTCTGTAAATGTCTCACCTGTTTCTTCTTTAAATATGGTACTGAAATAACTTGTACTTATATTCAGATATGAGCAGATGCTGTTCAGGCTGAGATTAGGATCCATATAATTGTTCTGAATATAGTCCACTGCCATTCTTGCCTGCTTTTCACTGCTTGAGGTATTCTGTTCATCAAGAATCTCAGAGATGTTTTCTATATGTTTTTTTACAATCTCACAGGCTGCCTGAAAAGAATTCTGCAATGTAATCCTGCGGAGAAGTTCTTCTCTTCCTGCTCTGATCCTGTTCATATCAGCGGACACTTCTTCACAGGCGGAATCTACGCTTCGGATCACCTGCTGGAGGTACATGCACACACGGCTTTTTTCTGCAAGTGACTGTTTGATTTTTTCTTCTATTGTAAGAAATGTTTTTTTGATTCTTTCTTTTTCCCCATATTTCACAGCATCTTTGAGTTGTAACAGTGACTGTTCCAGATCCGCTTTCTGTCCGAAATGCTGTTCTTCTCTGTCAATAAGAATTCTGCCTCCCAGAAGATAACGATACTGAAGTGTCTCTACTGCCTCATTGTGAGAAGTAACCAGTTCTTCCGGTTTCCTGACCCAGCTTCCGATTGCCATGGATACATCGATTCCCATGAGTTCATATATCTTCTGTTGTATTTCCTGACAGATTGCTTTTGTTTTCTCGGTAAAATTATGGCTCCATTTTTCCTGAAAAAGTATACAGACACGGTTGCTACCTTCCTGATAGGCAATTCCTGCGCCTTCTCTTCCTGCAATCTCGTCGCTGATATTGTAGAGAACAAATGCCATAAGCGCACTTTCCTGCTGTTTTTCAAGATCCACCTCATACATTCCTGAATATATATCTATGTCAAATACCGCTACTCTGTATCTGACTGCTGATAGTTCAATCCCCATTTTTTCAAGTCGATCCAGGCTTTTCCGGACATCTGTTGTACAGTTTACAAGTGCTTCTATTGCTTTGGAGCGGATCATCTGCACGTTTTCCCTGTAGTTTTCAGAGGTTTTTGTTAAACTTTCCATTTTTTGTTTTTCTCTGCGTATCCGATCCACTTTTTCTTTCATTTTATTGATCACTCCGGTAAGTTCCACTGCTGTTACCGGTTTCAGAAGGTATTCGCTGACATTATACTGAATTGCCTTCTTTGCGTATTCAAACTCTCCGAATCCGCTGAATACGACAATCACAATATCCGGATAATTATCATGAAGGAAGTGGCACAGTTCCATTCCATCTACATAGGGCATCAGTATATCTGTAAGTACTATATCTACCGGATGTTCCTGGACAAATTCAATTGCCTGTTTACCGTTTTCGCAGTCTCCTGCAAGTTCACAGTCAATTCCTGCCCAGTCTATATTTTCTTTTATGGCATCTCTTACCAGAATTTCATCATCTACCAGTAATATTCTATACATATACGTATATTTCTCCCAATCATTATATAATAAATGTTACTGTTCACTCCGTTCACAGCAACTTGGTCAAAATCCATTCCAAATCACCTTCGGTGATGGGATTTTGCCCCGTATGTCTCGGGATTTTGCCATATTCATGGCAAAACACCTCGCGGAATATTACCTGTGAACAGTAACTAATAGATTCATTTTATCATATGAAGTAGAAATATGAAACAAAAAGTGTTATTCTATTTCTATATTAAATAATGTAAAGGGGCTATTTTTATGGAAATCAAAGACTATGCACTTGGACTTCAGCACATTGGAGTTCCTACTGAAAATCTTGAAAAAACTGTTGAATTTTATGAGGCACTTGGCTTCACGATTGCTCATGCTACTGTCAATGAGGCGACCGGACAGAGAGTTCGTTTTATGAAGCTTCAGAATGTGGTTATGGAAGTTTATGATATTGACAAAGCTGCCATGTGTTATGGTGCTCTTGAGCATGTGGCTATTGATGTTACGGATATTGATGCTGTTTATAAACTTGTCTGTGAAAAGGGGCTGAATACGCTGGAGGATGAAGTTCATTTTCTTCCGTACTGGGAGAATGGGGTGAAATTTTTCACTATAGAAGGGCCAAATAAAGAGAAAGTTGAGTTCAGTCAGTATCTGTGATTTGTTGAAATTATAATTCACGATAGAAAAAGCACTCACTTCCACCGTTCGCTACGCAATATTTTCTTATCCGTCTGCGCCGCTGATTTTCGACTTTCTCCGCTAACTCGCTACGCTCAGACAAGCTGCGAAAGCCGAAGCTATGCTCGACGGCTAAACAGAAAATATCGCTAGTGCTCACTCATGGAAGTGAGTGTTTTTCTACCTGAAAATTCAGGCTGGCGTTCCCTTACATAAGAAATAATCGTGATTGCCTGAATTCATAAACATATCATTTTCAGATGCTGACTCCGGGGCCTGCGGCAGCGGACCGCAGCGCAGCTGCTAACTACCCGCCGGAGGCTTCACAAGGACAGGGAACGGCTAACCTTCGTTCTCTTTTTTCGGAAACCACAGCCGATTGGCGCTGCCGTATTATATACAGTAACGATTCAGGAATCCGGCAATTGTGCTGCCGCATTACATATATAAACTGTAATGGAAACCTGGCGAGGCTTCCGAGCTTCGATCCGTTCTAATGATTGCTGCTGTGCTTGTCTGAGTGCGAAGCACGAGTTCTGCTAAAGCAGCAATCCATAGATGAACGGGAGAAGCCGGAAACGCAGTCCGTTTCCAGAACGGTTTATATATGTAAAAGGCAGAAGCTTTCTATCATATTTCTAGGCGCGTTACTGCATTTACTGCATATAAAGGGCAGAAGATTCTCTCCAGTTTTCTGATACAAATAAAAAACAGAGACAAGCCATAGCCTGTCCCTGTCCTTCACATTTATTTAACTATAAATCCATCTTCATCCCACAGATCATGCCAGTCTTTTGCGCCTTTCCACAGAAATACCTGTCCTTTTACAAGACGGTTTCCTCTTTCAAGTGTTCCGATCTTCGCCATCTCCTCATCTGTAAGCGGATCCTCTGTTACAGATTTCAGATTGCTCACATAATTATGTACTGAGAATGGAATGGAAATCTCACCTCTCTGATGAGCCCATTTCAGTGCGATCAGAGCCGGATGAACACCGTGTGCTTTTGCGATTTCCTGCATTTCTGGTGTCTGCATATCAGCAACATCTTCCGGGCAGATATCTCTTTCCGGTCTTCTCGGTGAACCAAGAGGCATATATCCAACCGGCTGAATATTATGCGCAACAAGATAATCAAACTGTTCCTGCTGCTGGAAACATGGGTGAAGTTCCAGTTCACATGCAGCCGGTTTGATATTCATTAACGGAAGAACAGCTTCAAGTTTCGGGATTGTCATGTTGGAAATACCAATATAACGGATTTTTCCTTTTTTGACCAATTCCTCACACTGACGGTATGTATCCATAAATTCCTCAACACTGAACGGTTTTGATTCCGGATTTCTCGCATCTACATCACAGAATGGTGCATGATAGTTCGGGAATGGCCAGTGAATGAAATAGAGATCGATATAATCACATTTAAGATCATGGATACTCTTATCACATGCCTCTTCAACTTTTCTGTGCATATCATTCCATACTTTTGTCATGATAAAGAGTTCTTTTCTTTCTACAACTCCCTCATCGAAAGCTTCTTTGAAAACATCTCCGATCTGATCTTCATTTCCATAGCATGCAGCGCAGTCAAACATGCGATATCCGCTGCGGATAGCTCCTGCAACTGCTCCTGAAACATCTTCCGGGCTCACACGGTCAGAACCAAATGTTCCCATTCCCACACATGGTACTTCTTCACCTGAAGGAAGAGTTACTTTCGGTACGATTGCCGGATTAACAAATTCTGCCATTTTTAATTCCTCCTGATATTCATTATATAATTTTCGTTTTATTATACTTTTTAAAGCTTTTCTATTTCGATCTGCGGAAGAAGTTTTTCCATATCTTCCATTACAAAAAATCCTGTTTCTTCTCTCATTGCCGCAGCTGCTGATATTGCGCTTGCTCTTCTGAGGGTTTCCGGAAGAGAAAGCCCCTCACTCAGTCCGAGTGCAAAGCCCGCTATCATAGAGTCTCCGCAGCCAACCGTATTGACTGCATCAATCTTCGGGACTCTTGCACGGAAAATCCCCTCTTCACCTACCGCCAGAGAACCATCAGCCCCAAGTGAAACTGCCACGGTTTCCACACCGCCCGCATGAATACTCTTTGCAGCCTCGATAATATCATTGATATCATCGCAGTGTTTGCCTGTCAGCATACGGATCTCGTCAATGTTTGGCTTAATAAGAGTCGGTGCCGCTTCAATTCCCATTTCAAGAAGTTTTCCACTTGTATCAAGGATCACAGGTTTTCCTGCTTCTTTGACAATTTTTACAAGACGCTGATAAGCCGTTCCGTCAAGTCCCTTTGGAACACTTCCTGACATTGCAACAACTTCGGCGTCTTTTACAAGTTCACGGAATTTCTTTTCGAATCCCAGAAAATCATCTTCTGTAAGAGTAAATCCAGGCTCCAGAAATTCTGTCTGTACATGATTTACATCATCCCAGATATTGATACAGGAACGGCTCTCTGAAGCCACATGATAAAAAGCACTCTTTATTCCAAATGGCTTCAGCGCATCTTCTATGTAATTTCCCGCATGTCCGCCTACAAATCCGGTAGCTACTACCTCAGCTCCGAAAATAGAAGCAGGTTTTGAAACATTCAGCCCTTTTCCTCCCGGGACATAAGAACATTCACGTACACGGTTTACTTCTCCGACTTTAAAATCATCTACCACATATCTTTTGTCGATGGCGGCATTTAATGTAACTGTAAGTATCATCTCAGTCTTCCTCATTAGATAAAAGAATCTTGCCTTTTACAAGTCCAGGTGTCTTGAACAGCTGAAATGCTTCCTGTGCCTGACTCATAGGAATCTTCTTGTAGATGAAACCTGGATCAAATTTCAGCTGACCAGTTGCAAAATAATGTGCGGTAAGATCCCATTCACGTCCCGGGAACGGTGCGCTGTATGACATCCATGATCCTGTAAGTTTGAATTCCTTACGGTTCATGTTCTCCCACATTGCAGGTGTGAAAGTAAGATTTTCATGAGGAGTACCAATAAAGCATACATTTGCTTTGTTTGCGGCAAGCTCAAACGCCATCTGCATGGTCGGAACCTGTCCTGCTGTCTCAAATACAAATCCATATCCCTTTCCACCTGTAATGGCCATGGCTTTTTCCATGTATCCTTCTTCTTTTGTATTGATAACTTCATCTGCGCCAAGACGTTTTGCCAGGTCAAGACGTTCATTACTGATATCAAAAACAACTACTTTTTTGGATCCGAAAATCTTTGTCCACTGCATTGTGAACATACCTACTGTTCCGCCGCCAAGAATTGCAACATATTCTCCGCCGTGGTAGTCATTCTGGAATACACCGTGGATCGCTACTGTTGCAGGTTCAAACATTGCACCCTGCTCGTACGGTACTGAGCTGTCAAACGGTACTGCATTCTGTTCCGGAACTACAACATAGTCTGCATTTGAACCCTGCTGTCTGGAACCGATGAAGCTGTAATGTTTACAGAGAGAGAAGTTTCCCTTCTGACAGTCATCACACTTCATACATGGAAGAAGCGGTGCACCTGAAACACGGTCTCCAACTTTTACTTTTGTAACGCCTTCACCGACTTCTACAACATCACCGGAAAATTCATGACCCAGGACGATCGGATAAAAATGTACACCGTTATGCAGTACTCGCGGAATATCTGATCCGCAGATACCTGAATATTTTACTTTGATTTTTACAGTGCCTTTTGTTACTTTTGGCTCTTCTATTTCCTGATACTGTACATCTTCATTTGCTACTACTACTGCTGCTTTCATTTTTAATTACTCCTTTCGCGAAAGCCCCTGAGGTGGCGGGCATCGCCCCCTCAGACTCCCCCTGCATTTTTATAAAAATCATCTGAGTTATTCAAATCAGAATGTATGGGTTTATGTGTTCTTTCAAAGATATTTGTATATGTTAGATATCCCGTATGGAGACACTCTGTTGATTATTTATCTACCTGGACATCATATGTTTCAGTGACTTATACAGTTCGAGATATATTCTATATGTTTCATCGTACACTTTTTTATTAGCAGGATCTGGTTCGTGGCGCCGTGTTTCTTTTACTGTAAGGGATACTGCCTCGTCGTAATCTTTGTAGAGACCGCAGCCTACACCTGCCAGTATTGCCGCTCCAAGTGTTGTTGCTGTATCAGAGGCCGGTACCACGATCGGTTTTCCTGTTATGTCGGATTTGATCTGTGTCCACAAAAGTGAATTTGCGGAACCACCCATTGCACGGAGTACTTCAACTTTTGCTCCTGCCGCCTCGGCAATCTCAAGGTTGTGTCTTACAGAAAGTGCCACACCTTCCATGCAGGCACGTACCATATGACCTTTTGTCTTCGCAAAGTCAAGTCCGTAGAAAACACCTTTTGCATAAGGGTTCCAGATCGGCGATCTTTCTCCCGACATATATGGAAGAAATACCAGCCCGTCACTTCCCGGAGCAACTTTTTCAGCAATATCATTCAGCTGGTTCAGCGAAGACTCACCTGTCTGTGCTTTCATCATACGTTCATAATCTGCGAACTCATGCTCGAACCAGCGCATGACTCCACCGCCACCGGTAGTTCCTCCCTGAAGGAGCCACTGTCCCGGTACAACGTGAAAACTGAGGATGAGTCTCGGATCTGCTTTGTAATCGTCAAGACAGATGCTCATTCCACCTGCCTGTCCACCCTGTTCCTGCGTCTCGCCAGGATGGATAACCCCTGCTCCCAGTGTTCCACAGGCTGCATCAAGTCCGCCGGCAACTACGGGTATTCCCTCCACAAGTCCTGTTTCTTTTGCTGCTTTCGCTGTTACAGTTCCAACAATTTCATCGCATGCACATATTTTTTCCGGAAGAAAGCTTTCCGGAATTCCGAGAAGTCTGCACATTTCAGAGTCCCATTTACCTGTTTTCATATTGAAACAGTGAATTCCATATCCCTGTGAAACATCCTGTGTAATGGCATCTGTCAGTCGATATGCAATATAACTGTTTGACTGCAGGATTTTGCAGATGTTTTTATATACCTCCGGCAGGTTTTCCCTGTACCAGAGGATTTTTGCTGTTGTATAAGATGGCTGAAGTGAATTCCCGGCAATCTCAAAAATCTTCTCTTCACCGATTTCCTTATTCAGACGGTCACATATGGACTGTGCCCTGGTATCCATCCATATCGGTGTATTTGTAAGAACCTTTCCCTCTTTGTCAATGGCGATTGCAGACCAGCTCTGTCCGTCAATGCCCACGCCCGCAATTTCTTCCGGCTGTATTCCCGCCTGTGTGATCACCTTACGTGTTGCACCACAGACTGCAGTCCACCATTCCTCCGGATTCTGCTCAGCCCATCCTTCATGAGGATAGTACACCGGATAATCACCGTTAGCTGCTGCCAGAACCTGTCCCTCTCTGTCAAAAAGAGTAACTTTGCAGGCACTGGTTCCTATGTCTATTCCCAGTAAATATTTCTTTGTCATTATTGACCTTCTCCATGTTCCTGAATTCATGTTACAATGCTGTCACAGATTTTCCATTTATTACTTCTGTAAACAGTTTTTCGCAGACCGGCTCCTGGTTTTCATCTTTTCCCTGTTCCAGCCGGTTCAGAATAATTCCTGCAACCTTATGGGCAATTTCCTCTGTAGGCTGTGATACGACAGTCAGTTTCGGATTGCATGCTCTGGCAAACTGAAGATTGTCAAACCCTATCACTGAAAGCTGTTCCGGTATGCTGATTCCCAGCTCATTAATACCTATGATCGCTCCCATAGTCATTTCATAGTTAGTAACAAACACAGCTGTCATATCCGGATTATCTCTGACCAGTTTTTCCAGTTCTCTCACACCGCCCTGAATTGTATAATCACCATGACTGATAAGAGAATCCCTGATCGGTATTCCTGCATGTTCCAGAGCTTTGCAGTAACCTTTCAGGCGTTCCTGTGCTGTAAAAATATCCTCAGGTCCTCCGATTATTCCTATGGATCTGTGACCTTTTTCGAGGAAAATATTCACAGCATCTTCTGCTGCTTTCTGATTATCAACAAGCACACTGTCGCAGACAAGTCCCTGTATGCTCCGGTCGATCAGTACAACAGGTTTACCGGTTTTGCGGAATTTTTTCAGGTGATTTCCCTCACCGTCTACCGGCATATTGATAATTCCGTCAACCCGTTTACGAGTAAGGAATTCCACTGCTTCCCGCTCCAGTTTCCTGTCTGTCCGGCAGTCACAGACGATTGTTGCATATCCGTGACTGCGCAGGACATCTTCCATACCGGTAATGATCTCCGCACAAAATGTATTATTCAGTTCAGGAATCACTACTCCGATCGTCTTGGTCGCATTGGTCTTCAGTCCGCGGGCAACCTCATTCACTTCATAATGAAGTTCTTCGATTGCCTCTTCAATCTTTATTCTGTTTTTTTCTCTGACATTTCCTCCATTGAAATAAGAAGAAATGGTTGCCAGTCCCAGTCCGGTCCGATTGGCGATATCTTTCATTGTTGCTGCCATGCTGTCACCCTGGTATCCGATATATTAAAATTTATTCAGCTTTTCCGTCACATCCGCAGACTTTCATTCTTGCCATAACAAGTTCTTTTACTGCCTGGATTGCAGTTTTTCCATAAGCCTTAGGATCTATCGTATCCGGTTTTTCTTCCAGAAGTTCTTTTACTGCCCTGCTGTATGCTGCACGAAGTTCTGTTGCAAAGTTTACCTTGCAGATACCACGTTTAACGCAGTCACTTACATCTTCATCACTTAATCCGGAAGCGCCGTGAAGTACAAGCGGGATATCAACAACTTTGCGGATCTCGCTGAGTCTTTCTTTGTCAAGGACAGGAGTTCCAACATAGAATCCATGAGCTGTTCCGATTGCTACAGCCAGAGAAGTAACACCTGTACGTTCTACAAATTCTTTAGCTTCCTGCGGATCTGTATTTGTATCTGCCTCAGCTTCCAGGTCATCTTCTTTTCCGCCTACTTTGCCAAGCTCTGCTTCGCATGGAATGTTCAGTGCATTTGCAACATCTGCAACACGCTTTGTCTCTGCGATATTTCCTTCAAAATCAAGCTTGGAACCATCGATCATTACAGATGTATATCCCGCATGCATTGCCTGCATTGCCAATTCAAAGCTGCTGCCGTGATCCAGATGGAGACACACCGGAACAGATGCTTTTTTTGCTTCTGCTGTTACAATTGCGGCATATGTCTCTACTGTTCCGTATTTAATAGTAGATGGTGTTGTCTGGATCATAACAGGCGCTTTCAGTTCTTCTGCTGCCTGAATGATTGCTTTGACCATTTCCATATTCTCCGCATTGAAAGCTCCTACTGCGTAACCGCCTTCCTGTGCTTTTAACAGCATCTCCTTTGATGTAACAAGTGGCATAATGTTTTCCTCCTCATCATTGACATATGATCTACGTGAATTTTCAGAAACCGAAACGTTTCTGTTTGAGTTCATAATAGTGCTTTCTTCTCTTCATGTCAACCGTAAAATATTCATCTTTTACAGGAAAATATTTCCTTGCAATATTTCCGGATAAAAGTTAAATTGATAAAAGATATAGTGTAACTGTTCACAGGTAATATCCCGCGAGGTGTTTTGCCATGAATATGGCAAAATCCCGAGACATACGGGGGCAAAATCCCATCACCGAAGGTGATTTGGAATGGATTTTGACCAAGTTGCTGTGAACGGAGTGAACAGTAACGATATAGTAATTAACGGAGGTATTGACATGTTAAAAGGAATTCCTGAAATTTTATCACCTGAATTATTAAAAGTTTTATGCGAAATGGGACACAGTGACCGCCTGGTAATCGCTGATGGAAACTTCCCGGTTGAGTCCATGGGCAAAAATGCCATCACAATCCGCTGTGACGGACATGGAGTTCCGGAAATCCTCGAAGCTATCCTGAAAGTTTTCCCTCTGGATACTTATGTAGAACATCCGGTAAACCTGATGGAAGTTATGAAGGGTGACAATGTAGAAACTCCTATCTGGGATACATACAAAGAAATCGTTCGTAAATATGATGACAGAGGAGATGCCGCTGTTGGCAATATCGAACGTTTCAGCTTCTATGATGAAGCAAAAACAGCTTACTGCATCATTGCTACAAGTGAAAAAGCTCTGTATGCAAACATCATGCTGCAGAAAGGTGTCGTTATTAATAATTAATTCGGCCATCTTTAGTAACTTCTATAAGTTACATCTTTTCTACCAACCCTGGAAGTTTTATACTTTCAGGGTTTTTAATTACTGTTCAAATTTTTCTTTCCATATCTGGACATTTCTTCAATCTCTGTGTTATATTATGGAAGTAATATTTTTGTAATATTTATGCAAATATTCACAGGAGGTTACTCTTAATGAAACATACTCGAAAACCTGAAATCCGGTCCGGACTTGCTTTTTTTCTGACTGCATCACTCCTGTTTGGAAATGTTTCTGCCATTTCTGCCGATGATTTTTCTTCGGAGATATCTTTTGAATCAGAGGACGAGTCTTCTGATTCAATACAGAATTCGGAACTTTCAGAAAATGAAATAACTGTTGAAAACGATACAGATTCCTCTGCTGATACTGAATCTTCTCCTGGAAAACCTGCTGACAGTACTGAGGATTTCTCAGCGGACAACAGCACTGCTGTTTTTTCTTCCGGTACCTCTGATGACGATCAGCTGGATTACATTCTCGGCCGTCCCATGACGCAGAAAGAATATGAAGCACAGCTTGCTCCTCTTGAAAGCCTTGTTCCCTATACCATAGAAGACAGTGATGCAGGCAGCAGTCTTTCCGGGAATGGACGCGGCAGCAGCATGTTCAGAAGTGCCCGCAGTTTTCCATCTAAATACGATTCCCGCAGCCAGAATCTTGTCACTTCTGTCAAAAACCAGTCCGGCACAAATATGTGCTGGGCTTTCAGCCAGATCTCCAATGTTGAAACCAGTCTCTTGAGCCAGGGACTTGGAACCTGGGATCTTTCGGAAGAACATCTGGCCTACTTCTGGGCAAACCGTGTGAATGATCCACTGGGAAATACGCCCAATGACAAAATCAATCGCATTTATACCAGCACCCCAAACAAAGGCTATCACGAAAGTGGAAACGGTTGGGTTTCCTCCTTCTTCTTAAGCACCTGGTCTGGTATGACTACTGAAGATAAGCTTCCTTTCAGTGCGACATGCCAGACATATAATGACAGTCTTGCATACGATACTGATGTGTATATGGAAGATGCAGTCTTTTCAGATTACAGCAACTCACGAATGAAAGAGCTCATCATGAACTATAATTCTGTTTCTGTGATGATCCTCATGTATTCCAATTATCTGAATGGAAACACTGCTGCCTACAGCTATCCAAATGGAGGTAATACGATCAACCACGCCGTCACTATAGTAGGATGGGATGACACATACTCAAAAGACAATTTCGCAGCTGCTTCCAAAGTTACCTCTGACGGTGCCTGGATCGTAAAAAACAGCTATGGTACCGACTGGGGAGATAATGGATATTTTTATTTATCATACGAGAACACTCCTATGAAAAATCTCGTATGCAACACGGGCACTACTACTCCGTTATACACGAATAATTATTTTTATGACGGCGCATCTACAGGAAGTTTTACCTGGCAGCTGTCTCAGGGGGATTCCATTGCAAGCATCTTTACCGCTTCAGCCGGTAACAGCAAAGATGAAGAACTTGGAGAAATCGTTCTCGCTGCCAAAGAGGACAATATCAATTATCAGATTCAGGTTTATACAGATCTTACTGATCCTTCGAATCCGACCAGCGGAACGCCCGCTTACGAAGAACCAATGAGCTATACAAAAGAATATTCAGGAATTGATACTGTAACCCTCGATACACCGGTAACTCTGAAAGCCGGTTCCAGATATTCTGTGATCGTGACCCTGCTCAGCAATGTTAAGGTTCCTTATTATTTTGAAAAAACTACTACAGTCAAAGACACGTCCTGGTTTCAGGCAGTTCCTGAGATCAGTTCGGATCAGAGTTTTCTGAGAACATCACAGGCTACAGCATGGCAGGATATGGCAGTTAAAAATAATTGCTGTTTTTCTCTGAAAGCCCATACGCGCACCCTTGACTCCGGAACCGATACACCTGACCCGACAGTTACTCCGACACCTGCGGTGACTGCCACTCCGGTTCCAACTGCTACTCCAACTCCTGCGGTGACTGCTACCCCGGTTCCAACTGCTACTCCAACTCCTACGGTGACTGCTACCCCGGTTCCAACTGTTACCCCAACACCGACGGTGACTGCCACTCCGAGACCGACTGCTACTCCGGTTCCAACTGCTACTCCGACTCCGAAAGCAACACCAAAGACTGTAGCTCCTGCTGCGAAGCCTTTCGGTTACCGTATTACAGTTTCCAGACTGAAATATAAAGTAAATGGCGCCTTTACCGTTTCCTGCATCGGCACAACAAATAAAAAAATTAAAACGTTAAAAATACCTGCGACAATCCGTTATCAGGGTGTTACCTATCGTGTGACTTCCATTTCTGCCAATGCATTTAAAGGCAAAAAGAAACTGACCACAGTTACCATCGGAAACAACGTTTCTGTTATTGGCGGATATGCCTTTGCCCAGTGCAGCAAACTGAAAAAAGTAACAATCGGAACAGGACTTACCAAGATAAGCACACATGCTTTCACAAAAGTAAAAAGTAACTGCACAATTACCATCAGAAGTCTGAAACTCCGGACTGTATCCGGAAATTTTGACAAATCCGTTAAGAAAATGGTGATCAAAGTGCCAAAGAAAAAATACAAAGCCTATCGGAAACTTTTCCGGAAACGCTCAAAAACAGCCACAATCAAACGTATATAAAAATCCCGGAGATAAATTCCGGAGTCATTCTCAAATGACCTCCGGATAATCTCCGGGATTTTTAACTTTAATTACTTATTTTTCTTTTTATGATAAATCAGCAGTAAGCGCCAAATATTCCTGCGGATTTCCTAACACTCTGTTTCCCTCTATAATTGTAGGCGAAAGATATTTAGACTATTTCACTACAATTACGGAGGATAAGTTATGGCAA